>JAKQGS010000380.1 GCA_029556045.1 Pseudomonadota bacterium
GGCAACGAGACGGGCAGGTTTCTCAAAATCTCCCGAAAGCGAGATTCATAGGGGGTCCCCATCAATAACTCGACGCTTTTATTGAGGTCGTCCAGATCCAGGTTTTCCTTGCGAATCAGCTTTTCAGCAACCTTGGCGACATAGGGAGGGGACTTTTCCCGTGAGGCCGCCATGGTGAAATAAGCGGAGGCCTGAGCGGGTTGATCCAACAAAAAGGCGTGGATAAACCCCTGGGTCATGGGCAGACGCCAGCTCTGGGGAAAGGCCACGAGGCCGGCGTTGATGATCTCCTGGCAATATTCCGGCTTCTTGAACTCGCTGTTGATGACAAAACAAGCCAGCATGTAGAGGGTTTCGATTTTGGGATGATGGCGGAGTACGGTGCGGATGGATCCCATCATGGCTTCCGCCAGTCCGGGATCGTAGGGCGTCATCAGCGACTGGATCATCCAAAGATGGGCAAAGTCATCGTAGAGGTTCTTATGGCCCAGGGTCAGCACGTTGAGAATGCGCGGATCAACCCCCGCCAGTGGTGGCGGCGTGATCGGAGACGACTGAATTTCCGTGGTTCGTAGGAACGGATCGATCCGCGGCGCTAAAACGGTAAGTCCGCCGGCCCCCAATACCAACGCAAACAGCGGTGCCAGAGAATGGGCGGCGGCCATCGAAACTATTTCCCGGACCGGGCGATTTGCAGCAGATAATGCCCCAGACTGCGTTCCACAAACACCACGATGGCAATCACAATCAGGGGAGCCCAATCAAACGGGCCCGGCAGATTGCGGGTAAACCGGCGAATGGGGCGGTACAAAGGTTCTGTCATCTGGTTGATAATCCGCACGATTTGGTTGCCCGGATCGCCGACCCAACTCACAATAATCGAGGCGATCACCAGCAGCTGCACCATATTCAGAATTAAACTTAAGACTCCAGCCAGTCCGTTGGCCAACGATGCGCTCATAAGATTCCTCAGTTTTGATTTTTTGTTCAGGGACTATGGTAATGCCAGTTCTATCAACTGGCAAGACCACTGTGACGCAGCAGTGCCTTTGTGCTGGGCTCCCGCCCCCGAAACTGTTTGAAAATCACCATCGGATGCTCACTGCCCCCCATGGCCAATACAGTGTTCCGAAACCGCTGCCCCACTTCCGCCACCTTTTGTGGTGCATCCAGCCCCGCCTCTTCAAACGCACTGAAGGCATCGGCGCTCAACACCTCCGCCCACTTGTAACTGTAATATCCCGCTGCGTATCCGCCGGCAAATATATGGCTAAAGGAGCAGAGAAAACGATCGTTCGGATGAGGCGGCAGGGGGATCGTGCTGCTAGCAATGCGGCGATGCACGGCAAAGACACCGTCGGCGCCGGACTCAGGATCAAAACGGTGGTGAAGCTCCATGTCCACCATGCCAAACAATAATTGGCGACCCATCATGCTGGCAGCCCGGTAGTTTTTGGCGGCCGCGATTTTTTGGAAGAGTTCCTCCGGCAGAGGTTTTCCAGACTCCACATGGGCGGTCAGTCCCATCAGCGTCGGCTTGTGGTAACACCAGTTTTCCATAAATTGGCTCGGGAGTTCCACCGCGTCCCATTCGACCCCGTTGACACCCGTCACACTGGCCACATCGACGGTGGAAAGCATATGGTGCAGACCATGGCCAAATTCATGGAACAGGGTTTCCACTTCCCGGAAACTCATCAGTGAGGGCTGATTGCCCACCGGAGGCGTGCCATTGCACACGAGAAAGACCACCGGCAGCTGCAGTTTGCCGTTCACATAGCCGCGATCCACGGCATTGTCCATCCAGGCGCCACCGCGCTTGTTTTCGGGACGGGAATAGGGGTCGAGAAAAAAGCTCGCCATCGCCGTGCCGTTTTTATCAAAAACCCGGAAAAACTTGACGTCCGGATGCCAGGATGGCACTTCGCCGGTGGCTTCCTTCACCACGATGCCAAAGATTTTTTCCACCAGGCTAAAAAGACCCTGGAGTACTTTCGGAAGTGGGAAGTACGGGCGGACTTCGTCTTCGGAGTAAGAATAAAGCTCCTGGCGCATCTTCTCAGCAAAGTAGGAGATGTCCCAGTGGGCGAGTTCGCCAGTGAAACCTTTTTTTGCGGCATAGGCTTGCAATTCCTTCAGTTCCTTTTTGGAGACTTCAAAGGAAGCCGCCCGCAGCTCTTCCGAAAGGCGATCCACGGCGTCGACGTTGGGAGCCATCTTTTGAGCGAGGCTGTACTCCGCGTAGCTGGTAAAACCCAGCAGACGGGATTTTTCCTGCCGCAGTTTTAGAATCCGGCTGATCAGGGGTGAATTGTCATAGTTCCCCGATGAGGCGCGGGTTTGAAAGGCCATGTAAACGGTCTGCCGCAGCTCACGATTGGGGCAATGCTCCATAAACGGAACATAACTGGGGTAGTCCAGGGTGACGCGCCAGGGGCCTCGTTCCGCGGTGGCCTCCGGATCGTCTGGGCCCTTTTTCATATTGTAGTTCTGGGCCGCCACCGCTTTGAACGACAGAGGCATGCCGGCCACATCATCCGGGTTGCGGATATCCAGATGAAAAGCTTTGGTGGCGTCCAAGACGTTGTTGGAAAACTGCGTGGAAAGTTTGGAAAGCTCTTTGACGATTTCGCTGTAACGATCCTTGTCTTTACCCTTGAGTTCAATGCCGGACAGCCGGGCGTCGAGGATGCTTTTTTCCACCACCCGTTGCTGGGCGCGGCTCAGGGAGGACCACACCGGGCTTTCCTGAATAGCTTTATATCCTTGAAAGAGGGGCAGGCTTTGAGAAATCCGCAGCCCTAGCTCGACGATTTGGTCCTGTGCTTTTTCATAGGCATCCCGCAGTTCCGGCGTGTCTTTGACCGAATGAAGGTGGGACACCGGATTCCAGACCGCATGAATTTCCCGGCCCATCATTTCCAGAGGGGCCATGAGGTCGTCCCAGGTGGGCTTGGCCTGGGTCTCCAGGGTTGCCAGGTTTTTATGGCACCGTTCAATCAATGCGGTCACAGCGGGCTCGACGTGACGGGCTTCGATCTGATCAAAGCGCGGAATATCAAAATTATTCAATAGCGGATTTTGATGGGAAGTCATGGGAATTTTGCCCCCTTTTTGCGTGATAGATTTCGTTGGGGACAAAAATACTTAAGTTTTAACGAAAAATCTAGTTATAACTAAAGGTTATGTAGGTTTTTGAAGGGTTGTGGCGCTACGGGGTTGCCGCGAGCCAAAAATCGCGGTCCCAATGCGCAGCAGGTCCGTACCGGCCTCGATGGCCATGCGGCGGTCTCCGCTCATGCCAAGTGAGAGTTTTCCGGCGCCAATGGATCGGGAGGCCGACCGGATGGATTGATAGATTTCGGGAACGATGACCGGCTCTCCGGCTGGTGGGTCAGCGTATTCCTGTGCGGGTATGGCCATGAGCCCCATCACCTGCACAGCCGGGAGGTCCCGTTGGATTTCGTGATAAAAATCCTGCACCGTGGAGAGGGGGATGCCACCCTTGGATGTTTCGTTGCTGACATTGACTTCGATATAGATGGGGAAGGGGTTTTTGTTGAATTCCTCGGCGGCTTTGGCAATCAAGCGGGCATGGCGCAAATCCGTGACGGTTTGAATTTCATGGGCGACTTCCACAATGCGGCGGATCTTGTTGGATTGGAGGGCGCCGATAAAAGACCACCGGATGGGAAGGCTCGCAAGACTGTTCGCTTTTTCCAGAAGCTCCTGCGCGTAATTCTCGCCAAAATACCACTGCCCCAAACGGGTCAGAGCTTCGATCTTTGATGCGGGTTGCCCTTTGCTGACCGCCAGTAGCTCGATCTCATCAGGATTTCGCTGAGCGGTCAACATCTCCCGGCGGATGTCATCCTGAACGGTATCAAATCGTCCCTTGAGGGCATCCCATTCAATCGGCGGGAGGGGGGGGAGTTGACTCGTTGATGGATTCATTTTCCACTTTCACAGGCGTTGGCTTGGGAGCCTCAGCCCTGGATGTTTTAACTTCAGTGGCCGGTTGCTCCTGCTCCAGGGGTTGAGCCGGTTGTACAACCGGCGTCCTTTCAGCGGATGAAGCATCGGCCTTTGCGGCTTTATCCTCCTGCTCCTGCAGGGTAGAAAGCCGTTCGACGGGAGTTAATTTACTCTGAGTGTCGGGGATTTTTCCAGGGGTATTGTGTTGGGGAGACGCCTTGGGTTTTTGCCACCGGCTCAGGGGGATAAAGGTGTTTTCCTGGTTCACTTGATAGTGTGGGGCTTCGATGTAGATGTTGCCTTCCCCATCGATCTTAAGGGTGACATTCTTCAGGGTTTGATTGCGGGAGCCGGAAATATTGCTACCATTGAGAAAAATCTCCCGCGCCCACAGGGATGGTGCAAACATGAACAGGTTCAACAGGAAAAGCGTTACGGCAGTACGGAAGACTGGACTCTTCATAAGTCTTTCCTCAAGTAAAAGAATAACTTAATATACTCAAATCATAGCACATCTGTTAGGCTTGGTGGCACTGAACCAAGCCGGTTAATGTTCAATCAAAACAGAGAAGAGTTGGGGAGAGTCTAAAAATGAGGAAAATGTCCGGTCTCTTAAAGCGCTTAATGATGGTATCCAACATCACAACCCTGGCGGTGGGCAGCCTGTGGATGGGAGGGTGCTCCAAGAGCCTTGAAGGCACCTACAGCGATCCCGCCAAAGAAGAAATCGTGGATGATCGCTGGAACGAGACCGATGCCCGCAAAACCGCAGAGCACTTGATTCAATCCATGCTGAGCAAACCCTGGCTGGGATCCTACATGAAGGGGCACAGCAATCAAAAGCCCGTGGTGATTGTGGATGACGTGGAAAACCGGACCGATGAGCATATCGACACCAAAGCCCTCACGGAATTTGTGCGGGACGAGCTGATCAATTCCGGCAAAGTGCGGTTTGTGGACGAAAAACGTCGTAAAAAAATTCTGGAAGAGATCAAATACCAACAGTCCGGCGCCGTGTCTGATGCCACCAAGAAAAAGTCTGGCCAGCAGATTGGTGCTGACTATATCCTGGGTGGGGCTATTTCCAGCTCCGTGCACAGCCAGGATGATCTGAAGACGGTGACCTATCAAACCAACCTGACCCTGACGAACCTGGAGACATCTGAGATCGAGTGGAGCGAAAAACATCTGATTAAAAAACGCTTTAAGCGTTCTTCTGTCGGGTTGTGAACTTCGGACGGGTTGACGGTGAATCGACGGAAAGATGAGAACAACGCAATCCCCAGTCCATCTAGGAGGCTGGGGATTGTTCTGTGAGTGACACCATGCTGAAGTCCGCACAACTTATTTTGATGGGTACACTGAGCCTTGGGACCCTTGGGTTGACCGGATGCGCCTCCTATTCTGATCATATCAAGGACGTGCGGTCATCGTACCGGTTCGGCGAACCTGCCGAAGCTTTGGTCAAACTGGAAAAATCCGAGATCAAGGAACAGCCCCGTAATCGCCTCCTCTACATGCTGGAAAAGGCTGTGATCAAGGACCGCCTGGGGGAGGGGAAGGACGCGCGGCGGTTGTTGATGGCTGCTGACAAGGTGGTGGACGAGTTATACACCGTCAGTATCACCAGTTCGGCGGCTAGTTGGCTCTACAATGATTCCACCACCGATTATGGCGGCGAGGATTTTGAGAAGGTGGCGATTCACACCATGCTGGCTCTTTCCTTTCTGCAGGATAACGATCTAGATGGAGCGCGGGTGGAAGCCAAAAAAATCAATAATCGCCTCCATGAAATCAACCAGGCCTACGACAACGACGCTAAAAACCGTTATGCGGAGGACGCGTTTGCCCGCTATCTGGCTGGGCTGGTCTATGAGGCCAAGGGAGACTGGGATAGCGCCATTATCGACTATCGTGCGGCCCTTGAACTCTACAAAGGGCCTTATCAGGAGTTGTTTCAAACCGAATTTCCGGATGACCTGGTGTCATCCCTTTATCGCCTTTGCGTGAAGCGCAATCGCAGTGATCTGGTCAGCAAACTCAAAAAGGAGTACCCAAGCATCACCCAGCGGGTTGACCGGGAGTCCGGCAGCGAAGGGGACTTGGTGGTGATTCAGGAGGTGGACACCGTCGCTTCCAAACGTGAGGAAATGATTGTCTGGCCTATCGGTGATCAAATCGTGCGGTTTTCCTGGCCTGTGATCCACCCCCGCGGTAATTACGATTTTGGGGCGTCTTCCGTGGCGATTGGCAATCAGACCCCCAAACGATCGGAAGTGGTGCAAAATATGGATGCCATTGCCGCCAAAACGCTGGAAGACCGGCGCACACGGTTGATGCTGAAAGAGGGAGCCCGGCTTATCTTAAAAGGGCAGCTTACTCAGAAACTGGAAAAGAACTTTGGTCCGGTCGGTTATATCGCGGGTTCGATTTATGGTGCCGTGACGGAAACCGCTGATACCCGGGGGTGGAACCTCTTGCCCAGTCGGTTTTATATCAATCGGATTCGCTTAAGCCCCGGTCAGCATGATGTGAAGATTCGCACCAACGGGAAAATAAGTAAGGTGGCTACCGCCACCATACGTCCGGGTCAGATTGTGTTTATGCGGGATGTTAACTGAATTCGAGATGCTTCGCTGCGCTCAGCATGACGGGGCGCCGCTCAGCATGACGGTTGTGAGTGCGCCATTAGTTTTGTTGCCGCATCCGCGCCGCTAGCTGGTCATTCAGACGTCCGCACAAATCCAGATTGAACTTGGCTTCTTTGATGACCTCAATTGCTTCTGCCTGCGTGATCTTGCCACGAATCATCAACTCGCTCAGGGTCGACTCGATGGGATCTGTATAAACATATACCGATTCATGCTGCGGCCAGAGGTTTTTGCGGTCGTTGCTACCGCCGACGGATAGAGGGATGAAGTGGTCGATTTTAAAATCGTTTCGGGGCATGCCCTCGATGTTGTAATGAAATTTCTGATCGTATTCTTTGATAACGCTGCGTTTTAAGCCTTTGCTGACATCGCGTTCGCAGTAGGGGATGCGTTCGGCATAACGATACTCGTCAGGATCTTCACAGAGGGCACCGGGGGTGACTTCAACTTCGGGCTGGGAGGGGAATCGTTGGCTATCCTGCTGTCCAGGACGTCCGAGGGTGTCGTAGCTTTCCATATGGGAAAGGTCTTTTTCTGCTGGTCCACATGCCAGGGCAAACGACGCCATGGCCCACACAAACAAAAGTCGGCGCATACAATCTCTCCATAGACGAGCATTACGGTGCTCGGTAGAAACACTGGACCAATCTCCAGCTTATATGGGTGATACGACCTATTCGGCCTGCCATCTCTTAGTATAAAGCCGGGGGGGTTGCCAAGGAAAATTTGAATTTTTTGGGTGAGTTAATTGGGAGTGGAGGGGGTATTCGGGTAGGTGACAGGTATTATGGGAAAAATTACGCATTCCCGGCGTGAAAAAGGGCCCCCAGCGCTGGCTGGAAGCCCTTCTTGAATCCAATAGATCCCGGAAATCAGCCCTGAGGAATCCACACCTGGTTGTCCATGGTGTGCCGCAGGTTGTTCATCTGGCGAACCGAATTGATACGGTCTTCCGCCACCTTATTGGAGGCCAAAATGGTGGTGGTGTTATTGGCATCGGCTTCTTTGTAAATGTTGAGCAGGGTGTCATAGATCTCACTGGCTTTTTTGCGGGCCGCCGTAGCGTCGTAACCTTTGAGTTCCTGATAAACATTGATTAGGCCGCCAGCGTTGATCACATAGTCGGGAGCGTAAAGGATATTGCGCTCTTTCAGCATGCCGCCATGCACCACTTCATCCAATAACTGGTTGTTGGCACCACCCGCAATCACGGACGTCTTGAGTTCCGGAATGGTTTTGTCGTTCAGGATGCCGCCCAGGGCGCAGGGGGCAAATACGTCAACCGGCAAGGCGTGGATCTTGTTCAGATCAACCGCTTCGGCGCCAAATTTGTTCACGAGATTCTGGACTTTGTCTTTTTCGATGTCGGCCACATAGAGTTTAACACCATCTTTGTGGAGATATTCTGCAAGGTAGGAACCCACGGCACCGCAGCCTTGAATCGCCACCGACAGGCCCGCGAGGGAGTCTTTGCCCAGTTTGTGTTTAACGGAAGCCCGCAGGCCACTGTAAACACCCCAAGAGGTAACAGGAGAGGGATCACCGGAGCCACCGGGACGGGAGGAAACGCCAGTGACATAGGGAGTTTCGTTCGCCACCAGTTCCATGTCGCGCACACGGATATTCACGTCCTCTGCCGTGATGTAACGGCCACCGAGGCTGTCCACAAAACGGCCGAAGGTTTTAAAGAGGGCCTCTGATTTCAGTTTTTTTGGATCGCCGATGATGACCGCTTTACCGCCGCCTAAATTAAGGCCGGAAATAGCTGCCTTGTAGGTCATGCCGCGGGACAGGCGAAGCACGTCGGTGATGGCCTCTTCGTCGGAAGCGTAGTTCCACATACGACAGCCGCCCAAAGCAGGACCCAGGGTGGTGTCATGAATGGCGATAATGGCTTTCAGACCGGTGGCTTTATCATTGCAAAAAACAACCTGCTCATGCCCCATTTGCTCGAGATGATCAAAGATAGCCATTATTTTCCTTCCTGTATTGAGGTTCACATTTCGTCAGTCAGCGAACACTGGAATAGGTATTTACCCCGAGGGATATGATTTTACGCAACTCCCGCATTGAATCCGTGTCGGCACGGCATCCATGGATCAATAAATACCTTTCACTGCGACCAACACCATTACCGGAATCAGTGAAAAATAGCAACAACGGGTCTTTTAAAATGGCGTCATTTTTTAACGTGTTTTAATGGAGATATTAATATGCATTATATGTCGCACCAAGGGTGCGATTAAAATGCACAATTTAGAATGGACCGCTAACTTTTGATATCGCCAGTTTCGCAGAGCAGTTCCGCCACCAGAAGGGCCCCTTTGGCGGCACCGGCCTTGGTGTTGTGGGACAACAGGACATACTTGACCCCATACAGGGCGGTATCCTGCCGCAGGCGGCCCACATGGGTGGTCATACCACCTCCGCCGTTACGATCCAGTCGAGGTTGGGGATGGTAGGGGTCTTCGTGCACCTTAAAAAACTGCCGCGGGGCTGTTGGAAGGGCGCTCAGACCATGGTCCCACCCCATAAGGCTTTGGCGAACGGCATCGGCGGTGCAGGGACGCTTGGTTTTGACAAACACCGCCTCCGTGTGACCATCCGTTACCGGCACCCGCGTGCAGGTGGCAGAAACCGCAAACGGGGCGGCGGTCACTGTATGGCCCGCGAGGCTGCCTAGAATCTTCTGGGTTTCCTTCTCAACTTTTTCCTCTTCGCCGGGAATATAGGGAATCAGATTGTCGATCACATCCAAGGCTAACGTGCCACCGTTGCGGCCGGCTCCGGATGTCGCTTGTAGAGAGGTCATCACTACCAAATCCACGCCGAAGTCTTTGTGAATGGGGGCCAGTGTGCAGGCCAAACCATA
>JAKQGS010000383.1 GCA_029556045.1 Pseudomonadota bacterium
ACGAGCGTTTACGGCAAGGTTTACCAGCGTGGCACGCCCAAAGCTGTGACCCTGGAACTGAACTTCTACCTCGTCAAGGTTGTCGTGGTGAAAAAGCAGTTCAACTCTCTTATCAATAAGTTTTGCCGAGACCTCATACACCCGGTTATTGAGTTGCACGGTGCGATCTTTTTTAACCCGGCGATAGATCTGGCAACGGAAGTAGTCAATTAACCGATCTGGCGCTGGACGGATGCAGGCAAGCTCGGCCCGGTAGCGTTCATAGGGGGTAGTGCTGATACTGGAATGGAGGGTGTTATTATAGGTGGCGACAAAATCATCAAGCCTTTCATTCTGGTCATCCAACGTGATCGTTTGCGGCGGGAGCATGGGTAAAAAGGAATCCCGGATATTTTTGAACCACCTCTCGATTTTGCCACGCCCTTGCGGTTTATAGGGCCGCGAGTGGATCAGGGCGATACCCAGGCAAGCCAGGATCCGCTCCAGATCTTCCGCCCTGTAGCATGATCCGTTATCAACATAGAACTTGCGTGGAATACCGCGCCGGGTAATGGCTTCGCGGAGAGCGTCTTTTAGTACTTCAAAGTTCTCTGCGGTATAAAACCGTGCGAAGACGATCAAACGAGAATGATCATCAATGATTGCCAGAAGATAGGACTTTTTCAGCGCTGCAACGCCTTCAACCTGTACCATCGGACCATGAAGCACATCACATTGCCAAATATCGTTTGAATGTTCCGCTTCGAAGCGACGGCGGTCCACCCCCTCGTCGGGGTTAACTTGCTGGCACTCCCGCCGGATAAACCGGTAAACAGTGGCTTTGTTGACGACCTCACCTGGTTTGATCACGTTATTATGCCGCAATTTCTTAATGATCACTGGCACAGTGTAATGGGAGTTTTCTTGTTTTAGCCGCTTAATCTCCATCCGCATCATGGGATCCAACGAACGAAAACCCCCTTTGTCAGCCCTCGGCCTTGGGCATAAAGCCTCAATACGCAGGCCTCCTTTACGATAAGCGGCGATCCACGCCAACATGCTGGCCCTGCTTACCCTGGTGCGCGACGATTCCGGGATGTCATAGGTTTGCATGGCCTTCTCCGCCAGCTTCCGCTCTTTGTCCCCGTACCCCATCTTTGCCCCGGTGACAAAGTCAGCAATCACTCCGAACCGGAACGTGGCAACCCTCATCCCCCAATCATCATCACTTTTCATAACAATATCCTCCTGTGTCTGAGCGACTCCAATGTCGGCCAGTGCATGGAGGAGTGTGATATTGATACGTTGAAAATTTCGCGCCGACAAATAACGGTAGGGTCGTTAAAGCCAGAAATATTTACAAATTGACTCCTGCGAAAAAGTAGATGCCGTTGCCCCAAAGTCGGTTTAAAACACCGACGGGGTCATCTTCCGAAAAATCCATTTTACAGAGATTCAGAAAACGCCGGAGCCAATGCCCCCCTCGCTGGCGGGGCACCTCAGGCGGCCACCGCAGCCTGGTCAGCCGTTCATGAATACCTTTGATAATAACGGCCATGGGGGACTGGAAGCGTCTGCCGTATCCTACGGGAATCATGGTGAAAACAGTTTTACAATCAG
>JAKQGS010000412.1 GCA_029556045.1 Pseudomonadota bacterium
TCATATCCTCAACTCCCTGCATATCTCCCGGATAGCCGCCTCATATTCCTGCGAACTCATGGGCGGTAATGCCGCTTTCCTGCGCTCGTACTCCAGGTACTTGTCATACAGCCTGCGTCTGTGCATCATCTCTCCCCCTCACTCAAAATCACCAGCACCCCTCCATCTCTGACAGCAATAACAGCCCCATCCGGTATGTACCGGTACACAGGCCCGACAGACGTTGATATCACTACGCATTCCTGCCAATATTTCCCACCCGGCTTCTTCCACCAGATTTCTGCGGACTCGGCATCGGGAACGAGGAACAGAACGGCCAGGATGAACGCGATGATGTAGAGTATCAGATCCAGCAATATTCTCCGGCCACGGGATAGGATCGGGGGCGGGGTCATGTCTTACTCCTGTGCTTCCAAAGCCAACAGCTACACCATTCCGGGAGATTGTCCCTTCCTGAATGAACGGATTCCCTATTTTCGCAGGAGCCGATTACATAAACCCACTCACCCGCCCCGTCCGAAGCCATAATACCGGAACCCTCTGTGCCGAGAGGCTTATAATGGGAGCATGATTTACAGGTGTTATTTGGCTTTGGCATTGATATACTCCATGAGTTGCTTTCCGATGAAATTCGTGTACGCCGGCGGGATTGCCTGGGAGAGTTCCTTGCGGGTCATCCAGTTGATGCCCATAACTTCTTGTGCATGAGCTAAGTTCTTTGGTTTTCTGTGAGCCCCTCCGGTGCTTTTATTCAGCCTATCGCACGGCCCACCTGTCCCGGTAACGTCTATTGGTTCGGGTACAAGATCGTGCCGGCAGGCAAGGGACAGGAGAATAAAAGATGCCTCAAAATGCCTGTGTCTCCACACACCAAGACCAAACATCGAGCCACACAGAATGATCCCTGTTTCATATGGCGCACCGACAACATTCTCAATGATCCACGGAGCGCCGGCGTCAGTTAGCATACCCCTGACAGCCTCGTATAAATCGGGATGTGCGTTGTCGTGCAGCGATGCCGTTCTTGAATATTTCTGACACGGCGGGCTCGCATGAATGGCGTCAAACTCATGCCCGTGTTCTGCCAGGTATTCGAGCGCGTCGCCCTGGTGAAACTCGTCGCCACAATACCTCGGCATGGGATTTATATCTATACCAACAACATAAAAACCCGCGTTCTGATACCCCCTCGCGGCCCCCCCGGCTCCACAAAATAGATCAAGAAGTTTTGGTGTTGATTTGCTCCCTAAGTTCCTCATTTTCTTTTTCTAGCTCCTTAACCCGAAGTGCGAGGCGATCAACTTCTTTTCGTAATGAGGAGTGATCTGACTTTGATAGCAGTTCAAGGTTTTCGATCCTATTGTCTTGTTTATTTCTGTTTCTGTGATGGACTTCCTCGTTTGGATCGAGTGGCCTTCCCAAATGCTCGGCCATAACAAGACGATGCTCATAGACATAGCCGTCCCTACCTGCCATTGCCGAGAAAAAAGGATGTGAGCGATCCATCCAAACCTCGATATAGCCACCAACCGTAATGGTTTTACCCCCTTTCCAGTTGTGGTGTTCTGACCCACTCCTGACCCCCCTTTTCGCCAAGCCCCTTTCTTTCGCCCCACATGGATGACAGCGTTTACTTTGGGGTTGCCCATTCCTGAGTAATACCCACCGCTCTTTTCCGCAGTCTGAACAGGCGGCCCAAATAACCTTGTGGCTATCCTTACTAGCCCCGACATCCTTACCCCTTGCAATCTCACCGAGTTTTGGCATTTCGCATCTCCTAAAAATAAGTTTTCATTTATTTTAGCAGGAATATGCGTAAATTGCAATGGGTATAATACGTTTATATCCACCCCCACCACGTCGAAGCCTGCGCGATGGTAGCCCATAGAGCAGCCACCGGCACCACAGAACAGGTCCAGGAGTCTCGGTCTATCCATCACCTCACCCCCATAAAAT
>JAKQGS010000426.1 GCA_029556045.1 Pseudomonadota bacterium
ACTCTGCACCTCGTTACCAGGGGAAAACTACAGTGGCAGAGCACCCTAGGGCAGTTGTATCCCCGCGATAAACAGCACATTCGTTTGCAAGATATCCTCCAACATGCTTCAGGTTTTCCTGCTTATCATCCCTATTTTCAATCTTTTGTTCCTGCTCAGCGTAAAGAGAATAAAAGGCAGCTGCTTTGTCGTATAAGGGAGCAACCACTCATCTACCCCACCGGTAGTAGTTCCCTCTACAGTGATCTTGGTTTTATTGTTTTGGGTGATTGGATCGAGCAGGTCAGTGAATGTTTCCTCCATCAGCTGTTTCGTACCCAAATAGCCGCTGCCATTGGTGTGGAGGATACACTCCTCTTTCTGCCCATCGGTGAGAGTGGAGCGAGGAATTGTGCCGATATTGCTGCCACGGAAGTCTGTCAATGGCGAAAGACCACCTTACAAGGTGCGGTGCATGATGAACATTGTTGGTTGATGGGTGGGGTAGCCGGTCACGCCGGACTGTTTGGCACGGTGGAAGCGGTGATGCGTCTGTGTGAGTGTCTGCTCGATATATGGAAGGGTCGGATTACCCATCCGGCTTTTACCGCACCAGTTCTTATTCAGGCGTTGACCAACAAACATCCGCATTCGTCTTGGTGTCTGGGCTTTGATACCCCGACCCCTGGCACTTCGAGCAGTGGCCGTTATTTTTCAACGCACAGTGTTGGTCACCTGGGGTTCAGTGGGACGTCGTTTTGGATCGATCCCGAGCGGGAAGTGGTGGTGGTCCTATTGACCAACCGGATTCATCCCACGCGGGACAATGTGATGATTCGGCAATTTCGGCCAGCCTTCCATGATCATCTTATGCAGGCGATCATCGCAGGAGGAAGCTAAAAAAAGAAACCCTCCGCCGAATGTCGACGGAGGGTCATCAGGCAAGACCAGGTGAAAAAATTACCACCAACAAACGGTTTTATCGTTGGCGAAAATTTTCTGAACCAAGGTATCGTAGTTCGGCTCACCGATATAGAGTTTGAACTCATCGGCAACACGATCACGGTTGAGGATTTCCACCAGTTTTTTTACATCATCGGTGGGCTCGGATTTGTAAACCTGCAGAATTTTCATCGCTTCATCACTCATTGTCCTTTCTCCTTTTATTCGCTACATGCCGCAGGCGGCTCGTGGGATTGTTTGGGAAGGCCATAGGGAATGATAAAATCGGCTTCTCTCATTGCCTCGCCAAGTTCTTCCAAAGAAATATTGGCAATTTCAGCATCTGCCGGCAGTTCGGTGGGAGCCTCGGCGCCGCAACTGAAAACCTGCCCTTCCATGTCCATGATCCAAGCGATGTTTTCCGCCATATAGTTGGAAAAACGTGGAAATTCACCATTCATGATAACGGGGAAGGCATAATGATTTTCAACAGCAAGACCTAAGCCGGAACGAATACCGTCATTGTACACACGGTTGGCGATCAGGATATATACTTTCAATGATTCCATGTCCGTATCTCCTTACATGACGATATACTTGGCGCATTCGTCAAGAATGGCACCATGGAAAGCTTGGGTCCGCATCTGTTTGTCGATCAGACCACGGGGAATGTCGTTGACGTTGTCAAAACCCTCGCAGATGTAGCTATCGGCGCAGATGGCTATATCTTCAACGGCGCATAACTGGGTCAACTCATAGAACATGGGATTTTTGGTCAGATGGATGGACTTGAAGGTGAAGAAAACCATAACCTTCTTGCCAGCGCGAACCGCAGCCTTGGCAATGCCGAGGATGTGACGCATGTGCTG
>JAKQGS010000431.1 GCA_029556045.1 Pseudomonadota bacterium
CTGCCGCGGTATTTCATGACAGAATAATCTTCCAGTAACAGGATCTCTTCATCGGGACCAGTTGATGACGGACGATAACCCCAGATCTCCACCGAAGGGATACGGGCCACAATATGATAACCGGTTTGAAGCTCATCCCGGGCGGCAGCCTCCAGCCATTTCACCACCTGCTCCTTTTGTCCGGCCACCTTTTCATGCTGCCACGTCACCTCGCAGGTAACCGCCTCCTGCTTCTTTTGCGCTCCCTCTGCTTTGGATAAAAAGCCCACGCGCTTGCGTAAGACGACCTCTGACACTTTCCCCCCCCGATCTTTTGGTACAGCAGCTTCCTGTTTAGGGGAAGCCACCAGACCAGCCCCGCCCTTGCTGTTATTTTCCGGCGTCTCGCCGGGGGTTTTGCAGGAGTACATCATGGAGACCCAGCCAATCATCAGCAAAAGCTTTTTCATGAGAATCCTTAAGGCTGTTGTTTTTGTCATTATAGCAAAAAACACGAAATTTTCGGCATTATTTCCCTGGGCTTTTTTTATTAAAGGGATCGACTGCAGGAGCGACACCAGCGCTTAACCCATCCCCCCGCCCCGGCCGCAAGGCGCCCCGCTCCGGGACTCAGACCTAGTTTCTGCACCACCCAATGAAGCCCCCTGAGAGATGGGTGTTGCGCCAACACGTACTCCCATGCTGGACCATCCCGAAGCCAATCGGATCGGTTCCAAACATAAAGGGACGATGGGTGCTGCTCTTGGGAGGAAAACTCCGGCATCGAAGGATAGATGGAGGGCTGACTTATGAACGACTGCCAGGATTGAACCACCAGTCTGTCACCTGTGGCTTTTGCCACCCAGGCCGCAAGTTGGCAGCATAAAACACAATCCCCATCATAGAGAAGGAGTGGCGTGGCGGGAGCATCGGAATCGAATTGCCGGTGGTTCATGAGGTGATTATCCCACAGGGACCGATCACCCCGCAAACCAACCGCCCAAAATGGGTTAAGAATTGACCCCGCGATAGACGCAGGTGATCTGATTGATGATGCGACCAACAGAAATCATCCGGGGTTTGGGGCGTCCCGCACTGTCGATGACGTACTGTTGTGCGTCGCGGCTCCAAAACTCCTCGGTGATGGTGCCCGGCACTGCGCTTTCAAAACCAAGGTAGCGGCAAACACCGTCTGGATCGGATTGATCGGCGATTTCTCCATTGACCGGCTCATGCGCCACGCGAGGCCGCACCACCGTCACCGTCCCATCGGCATTCATGACCCGCTGGTTGTCATCGTTTTGCTCAACGTCCTGGGTGGAGCAGTTGAGCGCCACAACCTCGGGTCCCAGGTGCCGAAAGCGCACCACCTGCCCCTGAGCGTCGGTCACCGCCTTATCGCTCCGGACCTGGCGCATCACTGCAGAGCCCGTCACATAGTCCTTATAACCATAACGCCGACAAATACCCGCCAGATCGGATTCCCTCCCATCAAAGGGGGTGGTCAAGCCGACTCGAGGCAGATTAACCTGGTGGATGGGATCCTCCACCTCGATAATGTAATTGATGCGGGGTTCATCCGTCCCTAAATCATCCTGACATCGTAGAGAGGAGATCGCCTCGTCGGTTTTTGTCAGCTGCGCCACGTCACCGGATGCCTCAACCTCCAGCAAAAGCGTTCCCTCTTCGGGACGAAAACGGGTGGCGGATTTGGGCACGGCCTCGCCGTAATGAAAGAGCCCACAGACCGCGACCGGATCCGAGGAGGCCGCCAGACGATATTCGGTCCCTTTACCAACCATGCGGGGATTAATAATTTCCGCCTCACCAGCCAGGTTGACCCGGATCACATCGTACTGGGGCACCCAAGTGGTGGTATCTTCAGATCTCTGTTGATTGGCCTCAGCCATAGCGTCTGTGCAATAAATGGACAAGGCGAATAGCGCGACTGCGAGGAATGAAGTGGTTGTTTTCACGGAGAGACCCCTCTGCTGACAGGTTCATTTAGAGGGGCACCTATACCACCCCCACAAGGCCAGGGGCAAGCCAACATCCAGGGAGCGTCCGGAGATGGGGTCAGTGCCTGCTATAATAGCGCTGGCGCCAAATTGAAAAAAGACAAGGCGGAACAAAAAATCCCGACGAAGACAGTACGTTATGGTACGGCGAGGAGGGATTTATTGAGACAACGCAGTAGTTTTTCAATTTCGCGCCAGCGCCTATAATTTTCGGCAGAGCATTCCCTTTAAATATAGAGACTCAGGAAAGGTCAACAACACCGGATGGTCCGGTGCCTGGCTCAGAAATTCCAGCACCTGCACCTCGCACCGGGCATCGATGGCAGCCCCAAACACCACCTTTTGGAAAAGATCCCTTGAGATCAGTCCGGAGCAGGAATAGGTCGCCAGAAGCCCGCCGGGACGCAGGAGTTTTAGGGCTGAGAGGTTGAGATCCTTGTAGCCTCGGCAGGCGGACTGCACCGCATCACCACCGGCCGCCATCTTGGGCGGGTCCAGGATGATCAGATCAAATTGCTTCCCCTCCTGCCGTAGCTGACGGAGATATGAGAATACGTCCGCCGCCACATAGTCGATGGCACCACAGGCAGCAAAACCATTCAATTCCATATGCTGGCGGGCCAATTCAAGGGCAGGTCGGCTTTCGTCCACGGACAAGACCGATTTTGCTCCCCCCACCATGGCAGAGACCGAAAAACCGCCGGTATAAGAAAAACAATTCAGGACATCCCGGCCCCTGGCGTAACTTTGTATCCACTGACGATTAACCCTTTGGTCTAGGTAAAATCCCGTTTTGTGGCCGCCCCAAACATCCACACGGTAGGCGATACCACCCTCCGAGATGGGAACTCCCCCCTCCGGCAGCTGCCCCGCCACTAGTTCCTTGCGTAGGGGCATACCCTCCTTGCGGCGCACCTCTTCGTCACTGCGCTCCACCACCGTCTGCGGTCGGAGGGTGTCCTGAATCCAACCAATAATGGCTGATCGCCACCGCTCGGCTCCCGCTGTGACGATTTGAAAAACGACAAAATCGCCGTATTGATCAACGATAACACCCGGCAGTAGATCCGCTTCATGGCACACGACGCGGTAGGCATTCGTGTCCGGCTGTCGCAGTAAAGTCCGTCGCTCAAGGGCATCCTGCAGCCGCTGGCGCAGCCATGGATCGTCGATGACCTGCTGTGCATCCGCCGTCAGAAGTCGAACCCGGATCTGGGAGTGGGGGTTGTAATATCCCCGCGCCAAAAATCCCCCCTGGGCATCGACTACATCCACGATGATGCCCGGCTCGAGTCCCTGCGGCTCCTTGCCCAGGGCACCGCTGAACAACCAGGGGTGCCCCAGCCGTACCGCTTTTTCCTTGCCGGGCTTGAGCCGAATTTCAGGATAATTCATAGGTGAGAATGGCTTTTAGAGGTCTCAGCGTGACGAATCACGTCACCACGAATCATGAAGACAATGGTTTCCGACAAATGGCAGGCGATGTCACTGGCACTTTCCAGTTTGTTGGCCAGCAGCACCAGCACCAGTCCGGCGGCAACATCCAATTTTTGCGCCCGGACTTTGTCGATCATCACTTTATAGGTATCCTGCTGCAGCTGATCCACCAGGTCATCCAATTGTGGCACTTCAGAGGCGGCCGTGGCATCGTGTTTTTCCCAAGTATCAAAAGCTTTTTGCAGAATCATACCGCACTTACGGACCATTTCCTGCAAGATGGTCCACGCTTCGGGGCAATCCTGCCGCAGCTCCGGTTTTTCCGAGAGATAACGGGCCACATAAAGCACACAGTCACCCATACGCTCCAGACCCGCGGCGATGTTGGTGGCCCCCAGGGCAAATCGCAGGTTTTCCCCGAGTGGTGCCCGATGCCCCATAAACAAAAGAACCACGTCGTCGATTTTCATTTCCAGGCTATCGATTTCCTTGTCAGATTCGACGATAGACAGCAAACGATCACGATCCACGTGAGTCATAGCGTCATCAAGAGCCGCCAGCTGCTGCAAAACCGCATAGGCCAATTCATGAAGTTTCTTGCGAATATTTTCCAACTCGGTCTTTACCGGGGTGATGCCTGCTACCATGAGATCCTATGTACTCCTGACTATGACTTGGATGAGATATTTTCTCAGATTAACAGAGCTCCATAAAAAGTCAAAATTATTCGGTTTTTCTAGCCAATGATAACGCATCCCCGAATCGCAATTCCGACCACGGTCGCAAAGGGCCACCGTTCAATAGATCCGCCATCACTGCGGCGGTACGTGCCGGTGCCACCAGATTTCCTTCCCGGTTTAGGTTTACAAACTTGTCCACTTCGGGAAAATCCGCGGCAGCGGCTCCACGCACCGCAGCCTGCATGGGGGTATCCACCACACCAGGAGAATAGGATACGATGCCAAAACTTTTGGGTCCCTGCCCAAGTCTCCGCAACCGCTCCCATTCCTCTGCCATGACCCGCCCCCCCATCAGTAGGCCCGCCTTGGTGGCGCAGTATAGCCCCCAGCCATCGTAGGGACTGTATGCAGCACCAGACGATACATTGATAACCCGCAGATCCGCAGCCTGCCCCTCCTGCCTGACAAATCCCATCAACCAGAGAGGCGTCACCTGATTCAAGGCTGTAATTTCAAGGATTTCCTGAGGGCTACAGCGATGTAGGGGGCCGATAGGCCCCAGGGCTGCTGCATTATTGACCAGAGCCAAACGGTGCAATTGGGGCGGACGCAATCGGCTCCAGGCTTCCCGAATCGCCTGTGCTGCAGTTTCGGGGTCTTTGAGGTCCACCGCTAGATGGTGATAACGAGGGTGCTGCACCGGTGCGCCACGACGAGCCATTCCCAAAACCGACCAGCCCTTTTCCAATAATATGGTTGTTAACGCCCCTCCCAGTCCGGAGGTCGTACCCGTGATCATCGCCCAATCCTGATTGTCCTTCATATGTCCCTTCCTGGCCAAACCCCGCCCGTATTTTGAGAATATAGGGGTTCATGAAATTCTTATCCCACGAAGCTTACTGTGAGATAATAATCGAGTCGCACACATCGGTCAGGAAAAAGCGGGTTCGGCGGTAAAAAAAACGCTAACCGGACAGGATTTATTTGGCAAAGCCCCAAAATCCCCTCAAGTTTATCCAAAGATCGCCGACAACGGTCGGGGTCCATGACACGTTGGTCGTTAGAGAATCCATCAGAATGAATCACACGTCTTTGAAAAAGCAAATTCTGCCGCAGGCGGATCGGGCACCACCTCCCTATAGTGAGGTGGATCCTCCCCGGTTTTCCGTGTTTGAAAAGTTACCATCTACGGAAGAGAGCAAACTCGGCACCTACATTGGGGTGTTCCGTCCGACATTGCTCACCATCCTGGGCGCCATCATGTTCTTGCGCTTCGGTTATGTGGTGGGCCATGCGGGCCTGTTCGGAGCGTTGCTGATTCTCCTGATGACTTATGTCATCACCGGCACCGCCACCCTGTCGTTTAGTTCCATCACCACCAATATCCGATTGAAAACCGGTGGGGTCTTTGCGCTGGTGAGCCAGTCTCTGGGGCTCGAAGCCGGAGGTGCCCTGGGACTACCGCTCTATTTTGCGCAGGTGATGGGCAGTGTTTTATGCATCTATGGTTTTGCAGAGGGTTGGGCTTTTTTATACCCGGAACATAATACCAAGCTGGTGATCCTGACGGTGTATGCCAGCGGATTGGCGCTGGCCTTCATCTCCGAGAAAATGGTGCTGCAGATGCAATTTCTAGTGCTGCTGGCCCTCATTATCGCGTTCATCAGCATGTTTGGCAGCCTCAGCGAAATGAAGAGGTTTCAGAATCCGGAGGTCTGGGGCTCATTCAAAGGGGTGGACTTATGGGTCCTGTTCGCCATTTTCTTTCCTGCCGGTACCGGCATTAAAGTCGGGGCAAGCCTTGCGGGCAAGTTGGAAGATCCCCGTCGCAGTATTCCCATCGGCACCATGGCGGCCTGGGCCATATCCTTTGTGGTCTACGCGTTACTGATCATCTGGTATGCCGTTGTCGCCTCCCCCAAGGAGTTGCAGACCAACTATCTGATCGCTCTGGATCGGGCCTTATGGGGGCCCGCTGTTTTGATCGGCCTGCTGGCCACCTGCGCCTCCGGTGCCATCAGTCTGATCCTGACAGCTTCCGCTGATCTGGCGGCACTTGGGCATCACGGCATCGTCCCGAAGGGTAAATTCCTTGCCAAATCCTCCCGTGGCGGCAATACAAGGAATGCCACCCTCATAACCGGGGGGGTGATAGCCTGCGGCCTCCTGCTGGGGGACCTCAACCGGGTGGCAAGCCTGATCACCATGTTTTACCTAATCACCTATGCCACCTTGAACATCGTGGTTCTGATTGAACAAAGCCTTGGCCTGCTGTCGTTTCGCCCCACATTTAAAGTACCGATCTGGGTGCCGGCGTTGGGCACCATCACCAGCGTGTTTGCGATGATCATCACCAACCCGGCCTTTGGCCTGATTGCCCTGTCAGCCGTGGTGGGGGTGTATATCTATCTGGAACGCAAACAGCTGGCCACCCCGTGGGAAACCGTGCGTTCCGGTATCTTCATTGCCCTGGCGGATTGGGCCGCGCGCCAGACCCAGAAAATATCGAGCGCCAATGAACGAGCCTGGAAGCCGGACCTGTTGGTTCCCATCGACGATCCCCGGCAATTGCAGGGGGAATACCGCCTGCTACTGTCCATCATGAACCCAAAGGGAAGCCTGCACGTTCTCAACGTTCATCCTGTTGCGGCCCAACAGTCGGATGAAAGGCTCGATGAAATTGTGCGTTTTTTCCAACGGGAAGAAATTTTTGCCACCTACGCCACCATCGAGTCCCCCAACATACTAGCGGGGGTGCGCACCGGCATGGCGGTGTTAAAAGGTACGTTTTTCAAACCCAATATCCTGTTTATCAATGCGCAAAACCGCACTGAAGAAAATATCCGCGATTTGATCACCATGGCCAAATCCCACA
>JAKQGS010000432.1 GCA_029556045.1 Pseudomonadota bacterium
GACGCCGCTTCCTGCGGGGACAGCCCCTGTCCCACCCGTGATTCAAACTGGGTCACCAGCGCCAAGGCTTCCTGCTGAAACTGCCGCCACTTTTCCTGAAACGATGATTCCACCATGTGCTCAAGCACCTCCGGTCCCTACTTTAACACGGGGATTTCCGGAAGCCGCAGATAAATCGTGAGTTTGCCGCTCCGTTGGGATAAGTTAAGACCATGTGTTACTCACTTCTTGTGGAACAGGATCTGAAAAAACTGGGGGCGGCCTTTGACGCGGAACCGCACCCCACCGCATTTGCCGGCTACCACAAGATGCAGGAGCGCGATCCCAAACGCTTTAAAAGCATGGCGGACAACCCCCGCATCTATCCCAACTATTTTGCCCCTGTCGTTGTACCCCATGATGACAAACGCCAGATTTATCCGATGCGTTACCGCCTGCGTCCCCACGATGCCCGGGAGGAAATCCCATCCCGCTACAATGTTTTTAACGCCCGGCTGGATGCGCTGGAAACCCGCCACAGCTGGCGCCCCCTCTTTATGAAGAGACACGGGGTGGTAGCGATTCATGCCTTTTTCGAGTGGATCACCCCAGCACAGGGCAACAAAAAAGTGGTGATGTTTCGCCCGGGAGATCATGCTCTCCTCTGGGTGCCGGTGTTATGGGACACCTGGTTGGCCGGGGATGGCAGCGAGGGTTTTGCCTCGTTTGCGGTGATCACCACCACGCCACCGTCGGAGGTGGAAGAGGCTGGCCATGATCGCTGTCCGATCATTTTAAATCATCATCATCTGGATGCGTGGTTGCACCCCGAAAAGACGGGGCGAAGTAAAATCTACAAAATCCTGGAGGAACGCTGGGACACCCGCTTTGAGTGCCTGGCCGCCGTCCCCTGATTTCATCAGGCGGACCCCCTTAAAACGAGTTCGACAAACAGGACCGCTCCACAACCGTTTATTGAATAGACTTATCCAATTTAACCTGAAGTCCATTGCTGCCAAATGCGACGGTGTCAATGCCACCCGTGAGATCGCCGGCTTGGTCCATACCCCCCTGACCATCCCGATCCAGGCGCACTTTAAGACGGATATTCGTCGGAGGCGGCAGATCCGGTTGCATCAAGTTGAGCTTTTCTTTGGTGATCATGAATTGAAAAAAACTTCCAGAACGGGCGTCATCACTGATGGTCTCCTTCACCGCGCCGAAAGGCATCGGACGGGGGCTATCCGCGTCATACACGATAAAAAACAGGGTGCGCATGCCTTTGGCCTGATCCACCAGCGCCTCATCCAGGACCACCTCACCGGCGGCATAGATGGGGGATTTTTCGCCGGTTTCAAAGGCGGTTTTCATGGCGATCGCCACTGCCAAAAGGACCACGATAGCCCCTATTATGCCGATTTTCTTCATACTTTTCCTTTCCACACCACTCAGAACAGACGGGATACTATGGCCGACATTATGGCAAAGGTCCCGTGCCTAACCAAGTCGTTTTTTTTGCTCCCAATTTTCGGCGTTTATTTAACGCGTTGATATAATTAGTTATTTTATTAAAATTATTTTAATATTATTTTAACTAATTCTATTGACATTATGTTTTTTTAATGTTATTTTAAAAAAATCAAGGCGATTTTATCGCTTTGACGCTCTTAAGGATGTTGTTGCTGTTAACCGCTGAACTGAATGGGATGGTCTTATGAAAAATTTCCGCATCGCTTCTTCACTTGTCGTCTCCCTCACAATCCTCTTTACCGCTTGTGGCCCCAGCGCGGAATTCAGTTCCGGCAGCGAAGTCCGTAAATCACCGCAGCCGGCTCAAGAAGGCTCTCAGACTCCTGACTGTCAGGAAGTTGGAGGCTGCCGCATCGACAAGCCCGGACAAAGCGGCTCCAATAATCCCGGCAAAGACGGCGATAAACCTGGCTCCGAAGAAAATGAATCTGAGAATCCTGATGGAAGTACCGATGGATCCCAGACCGACATCGAGACCGGAGCCGTCAACGACAGCAAACCGGGAAGCAACACCACCGGTGGCTCAACCGGTGGTTCAACTGGCGGCTCAACCGGTGGTTCGACTGGCGGCTCAACCGGTGACGATACTTGCGATGATAAATCCGACTATTGTGATCCCAGCAAAGACCCCGGTCAAAATTATGACCCGTCACAAAACGACCCGGGCCAAAACTAAGCGGTCTGAATCCGTCAAGGATTCATGAAAATAGTGCAAACCAACACCTTTTAGGGGTCGCGGGAGCCGAAAGGCCCCTGCGGCCTCAGTTCTTTTCCCAACCCCCTACCACCGGCCGCCACAATCCCTTATACTAAGTTGAGTATTTTTTCTGACTGGCGGGAGCAACGGGTGGTAAAGAAAAAATTTGTCATCAAGGAAGAAACCCGCAAACGATGTAAAATCGTGCGATTTGATGCCAAAATTTCCCCACGTTTTGAGATCATCAGCACAGAGCTGCTGCATTTTCTCTACAACACAGCACAGCTGGACTTCGCCATCTATTTTCGGGTCAAGCATGAACTCATCGAATTTATTCCGCCCGGCCCCCTGTCCAGGGAACTGGTGGACCAGCTGATTCACGGTATCGAACTGGGGGATGCGGATGTGGACGTCCGTATTCTCAAAGCGGATCATGATCGTTTTCAGCACCTCCTCGGCACGGTTCGCAGCCAGAAAATCGAAAACCTACTGCTCCGGGACCCTTACCTGGATCGCAAAACCTTGGAGGTTTTTAACAATCTTTCGGGGGCTAGCCAGCTGGTGGTCCGGGGCGGCATCAACCCCGCCGTGGCGGATGCCATCAAGATCACCGCAGCCTTTCTGGTGGACAATCTCATCAACAACGATGTGGCTCTGGGCACCCTGAGCCGCATGGTGGAGTGTGACCCCACCCTCTACGATCACAGTGCCTCCGTGGCCATGATCTCCGGGGTGATCGCCACCCGCCTGCTGAAAAAACCCATGGGCAAAAAGGAAGCGGAACTGGTGGCTCGCTGCGGCCTCTATCATGATGTTGGCAAAACCTGTGTGCCGTCCGCCGTGCTGAATAAGCCCGGCCGCTTTACCCCCGAAGAGTGGGAGGTCATGAAAACCCATACCACCCTTGGGCATCAGGAGCTGCAGGACGCCATTCAAAAAGGGGCCCCCATCGAACCGGAGGTGGCGCGGGTGGCTATTGAGCACCATGAACGCTTTGACGGCAGCGGTTATCCCTGCGGCCTGATGGGACGGCTGGAAGAACAGGAAAACGGTATTCACCTGTACACCCGCGTTGTGACGGTGGCGGATGTTTATTCAGCCCTCTTAATGAAACGTATCTACAAGCCCGCCTTTGAGCCGGAACAAGCCATCAAGATCATGGCGGATGTGGCGGACCGGGAGTACGATCCCGAGATCTTCATCCCGTTCTTGCGGGATGTCGTGAAAAGCCTCAATCTGACCCATGAGCATAAGCACAAGGGCAAGTCCAAAGGCAAAATCATCATCCTCCAGGATGGCAAGATCCGCCTGGTGTCATGACACTTTTAGAATACGAATGCCATCCCGCAGTACCTGCTGCTGAAAGACCTCCGGTAGATCTCTAAAGTCCACAAGATCGACCACAAACGGAAGGTTGCTCGCCTCATAGGCTTCGCGCAAACGACCCAACTCTTCCAGAGGCACGGCAACATCACCCCGCAGGCATATGTCCAGATCACTGTCAGGCCGTGCTGTACCCCGGGCACGACTGCCAAACACCCAACATTCAAATGGGGTTGTTGTCAGTATGCTCGTCACTTCCGCCAGTTGGTCGTCCGTCAACTGGATCATACCAAAGTCCGCAATTTCTCGATGACGTCATCAACATCCTGTGCAAAAGCGGGTAAACGTGAAAAAATTTCCTTGGCCACAGCCTCACGGTAGGTATGACTCGATTTATTGCGAAGTTCGATATAAGCGAACCACTTGGTGGGATCATCAATCACATGAATCTTAACCGCTAGACGGAAGGCTTCCCGGGCATTGGCTGCATCGATATTATAGAGTTCCATCACCCTTTTGAGAGTCTTCCACACGAGCTCTAGGGTAAATTCAAAGCACTGAATGGAAGAATTCCGAATAAACTCGTTTTCAGGCTGTGCCAGCGAGCGTTTCAGCGCCGCCTGGGCATCCAGCAGCGACTGCGCTTCCACTTTGCCAAGAATCTTCCAGCTCATCGGGTTTCCTATCCGTTTTTTTCCGCCAGCAGATCCGCCTTGATCTGCCGCCAGTTGGAGACCACCTTGACGATCGCCGGTGAGATCGACAACAGAATCACCAGCAAGATGATGTAGTGAATATACTGGTCGATATTGGGAACCGTCTTACCGAGGTAGTAACCCGTCAGTCCCAGTCCCCAGATCCACAATAAGCCACCGATGATATTGAACATGGCAAAACGGGGATAGGACATGCCGGCAATGCCCGCCACCGTCGGGGCAAAGGTTCGCACAATGGGAATAAAACGTGCGAAGATAATGGTCTTGCCGCCGTGTTTTTCATAAAACTCGTGGGTTTTGATCAGGTGGCTCTTGCGGAAGAAAAAGCTGTCTTCCTTTTGATACAGCAACGGCCCGGCTTTGACACCGATCCAGTACCCCACTGCATCCCCCAGAATCGCCGCCACGCTCAGCAGTGAGCACAGGAGCCAGATGTCGATCATACCGGCTGCGGCTACCAAACCTGCAGAGATCAAAAGGGAATCGCCCGGCAGGAAAAAACCGATCAGGAGACCTGTCTCAGCAAAAATAATAAAAGTCAGTCCCACATACCCGGCGGTCTGGATCAAGGCCATGGGGTTTTTCAAAAAGTAGAGAAAGTCATGAAACAGTTGGGACAACATGGGTGCATTCACTCCTTGATTCAAGTTTTCGCGCAACGATGACCGGAACCAGCTTCGTGGCCACAATGCGGGCAAATTTCAATGACCGTGGCACTCCCACCACCGGTGGTGGAGGCTGCACCCGCAGGTCCCCAACCTTTGGCCTGCGACCGGGGCGGCACGCCTTTTTTAGCGTCAGCTCCCAGCATCGACTTTACCACGCGGTAGGCCAGATAAAATAGCAATAGCGGCCATAAAAAACGCATCATCACCCCCAACAGGCGTCCTCCCCCCATTCCCCAAAATGCCATCAGGGCCAGAAGGCCTACACCAATCATAATTTTTGTCACATAAGGGTCCAATCAGCTTCTCTCGTCGATAGTGCCTAAATACGCTGGGAAGAAGAAAATCAGGCCAATGCCTCTATCCCATCCGGCCCATCCTGGCCGTCCTTACGGGTTTTCATGGTCATCACCAGCGCTCCGGCCAGCAGCAGCACAGCGATCACACCACCGGTCATCCAAAAACGCCCACGCCCTTCACTCAAGCCCGTGACTTCCGCCTCGACGACACTTCCCGCTTTAACGTCTGGCCAGGTGTAGGTATCAAAGGTGTCACCCGACAGGGTCGCTTCCGATTTCTGCACACCGGCACCGTCAACTGAAAGGCCACCCTTTTGCACAAACAACGACAAGGCACTCATATCGGAGGGTGTCTGAAAACTCAAGGGGGCGGATCCCATGGATGCTGGCACCTTGAAGCCGATGGAGATCAGGGATTCACCGGGTGGAAAACTCTTCTTCAAAATTAAACCACCCCCTTCCCCCAGCATCAGTTCGTTTTCACCGATCCCCTGATTACCCTGCCAGTCGATGGTTTCACGAGGCAACATCACCTTGACGGTGGCTTCCTCGGGCTCAGAACCAGTATTTCCCACCAGAAACAAATAATTGCCCCAGAGTTCGTCCATACCTTCGTAAAGGATATAGACATGACGCCCGGACACTTCGATGGCCGCTTCCGCCGGAATGGCCAGCATCAAAAGCCAGCCCAATAGAATTTTTCTCAAACAATGATTTCTCATCGACTCACCTTAAGCGGGGGATTGCGGGGTTTGTGGCGCTGACTCCTGATGCCGCAGGTAGTCCAGACGGCGCACCGTATCGATATAGCGGTTGGTGAGATAAGCACGGCGCTGGTCCCACATCAGCCGATTGATGATTTTATTGTGAAACGCTTGCTCATCCTCAAGATAGCGCTTGAGGATGGCCTGCCGGATCTGCACCAACTCACCTGGAGAATTGATGGACGAGGCCGCCGCCAGACGCCCACCGCGGCCCACAAAAAAAGGCAGCATGATCACCATCAACGTGATAATCCCCGCCAGAACAGCCAGAGTAAGTTGCATCATCCCCTCCCCTGCCGCATTTGTTCCAACTGCTGCTCCATCTCCGCCACAATCACGTCCGTGGAGCGCACCCCAAAACTATCCATCACCACCCGGTGACGCCAAACGAAAAACCACACCAGCAGCGGCCCCATGACTAGAATAATCACAGGGACCGCCCACGCCAGAACGTGAAATCCCTGTTTAGGGGGCTCCCGCAAAATCCACGGGCCGTAACGTTCCACAAAAAATTGGAGAATTTCCTCCCGGGACTTGCCCTTGTCCATCTGCTCTTTGACCTGGTTTTTGATCTGAACGGAAAACGGCGCATCCGATTCCAGAACACTGATGCCGGTGCAGGTGGGACAACGCAAGCCACTGGCTACATCTCGAAAAGCTGGGGATTCTTCTTCCACCACATTGGCCAGGAGCCCCAAATTCAAAAATGCCATGAGCAAAACCGTTGCAACACCAAAGGCCCAACGCCAGCGTGACCGGTTGTTTTTCATACCGTACCTCCGGTTTCCCAACGTCCCGCCAGCACATCGCGGCTGCGGTTTCCCCGCCTCTGATCAAAGAGCGCAATCAGTCCGCCGATCACCATGATGGTGATGGCGATCCATACAAACCGCACGGTGGGGTTGATGTTGATCTTCAGGGTGACACGTTTGCCGTCTTTGCTGTCAAAATCGGCGAGGACAATATACACATCGTGCCAAAGGGTACTGTGCACGGCGATTTCGTTAAAGGTCTGCCCCGGCTTGGTGGGGTATTTGCTCTGAGCCGGATGAATCTCTTCCAGCTCCTTGCCATAGCGGCTCATCTTCAGGCTGGACCGGTAAAGCACATAGTTGTGCACCTGCAGGGTTTCGATACCCCGCTCCAATTCAAACTCGTAGCCGTATAACTCCGTCTTGTCGCCGACGCTGAGGGACACCTTTTTTTCCATACCACGGTAATTGCCGAGAAAGCCGATGATGGCGATGATCATGCCCACATGCGCCACAAAAGCCCCCACATAGGCGAGGTTGTTCTTGAACATCAGCGACCAGTTAAACCGCAGGTCCTTCAGCTTGAGGTAAAAGTCTCCCACCAGGCAGCTGATGCACCATGAACTCAGGTACATACCCACAATCTGGGAGA
>JAKQGS010000434.1 GCA_029556045.1 Pseudomonadota bacterium
TTCCGAACGGATCCAGCCAAACACCTGTTTCCGCGCCTCAATCAATGGCCAACCGCCGCAACTTCCGGTGAGAGCATTCTCGTGGTCCATGATGGCCAAAGCGTCACCTACCTCAATGATCTGCGCGGATCGCACGATGCCCCCCTCACGGTGGTGCGCCCCTTGCGCCAGGACCTTTTGGGACATATCCTGGCTGAAGGCCAAAATAAGGGGGGTGCCGTGACCGGCATCGATTATGCCGGACATCATGTGTTGGCAGCCTATCGCCCCATAACCGGCACCCCTTGGTACATTGCCGCAAAGGTTGGTATTCGCGAACTAACGGCCCCGATTCAACATCTTTTGGCAGAATTCATCGCCGGATCGCTGGTAGCTGTGGCGATTGTCTTCTCCTTTCTCTACCTCTGGTTCCGATCCCGTAACCTGCAGTGGCACATCATGAACGAGAAGAATCTTCGCCAGCAGCAGAAGGAACTACAGGAAGCCTACCGCTCAATCCAAGACGGAAAAAAGGCTAAAGAAAAACTCCTGGACTATATGAGCCACGAATTACGCACCCCCTTGGCTGCGGTCAGTGGGCTGGCCACAGCCCTTTTGGAAACCCGGCTGAATCCGAAACAAAATGAGTACCTTGGCAAAATCCAGTCAGCGACGCAGCTTCTTTTAGGCGTATTTAACAATGTTTTAGACATGTCAAAAATTGAAGCTGATCAGCTAAAATTGGAGAATACTCCAGTCAGCGTGGGAGAAATTCTGCGGACTGTTGCCGGCATGATTGAATTTCAGGCTCAGAAGAACAACCTGGATCTCATCATGGAATGTGACGAAAGAATTCCTCCTTATGTGATGGGAGATTCCCTACGACTCCAACAAATTCTCCTGAATTTTGCCACCAACGCCCTTAAATTTACCCGCCGGGGTCGAATTAAAATTTGTGCCCGCATGGAAACGAATGGCTCGCACGACACGGAGTGCCCCACCGTGCGGATTCGGTTTACGGTGGAAGACACTGGTATCGGCATCTCAAAGACACAAATCAAAAGCCTGTTTACGCCTTATTCACAACTCGGTTTGTCCTCCGCTCGCCTCTTTGGGGGGGCTGGTTTAGGACTATCCATATGCCAGCATCTGGTGGAAAGAATGGGATCCACCATCGAAGTCTCCAGCACAGCAGGTCAGGGCAGTACGTTTGCATTTACCGCTGAATTGCCTCTTGCGGTTTCCGCCCACAATCCCGTGACCAACTGCATAACACCTTTGAAAATCATCCCGTGCCTAGAGGACATCCATATTCTCCTGATCGAGGATCTTGAGTTAAACCGTCTTATCTGCAAGGAACTGCTGGAGAGTTATGGAGCTACCGTCACGACCGCTCTCGATGACCTGGAAGCCGCTATTTTACTGAGTCGTCATGCGTCCAAATTTGACGTGATTCTGCTGGATATACACCTCGGCATCGCTAAGGGCTGGGACATCGCCCAGAAGATCAAGGGGTCTAAGGAGACAACCGCCATTCCCCTGATTGCTCTAACCGGAGACCAGACATTTATTCAGGAATCAGGATATAGCCCCTATGGTTTTATTGATGCGGTTCCCAAACCCATCGACGCAAACCGTTTAGTTGCCACCATCCTCAAATGGGTACCTGAGCACTCCCATCCTGTATTGCCATCGGATGCAACTGAATCAGGAATCACACCCACCGTTAATCATGCACAGGCGCTGGGGCGCATCAACAATAACTTGGATCTGTATCGACGCCTTGTGGTGATCTTTGAGCGAAACGCCGCGGAAATTCTGCCTGAAATTCACAGCTTTTTGGCAGAGGCCCAATGGGATCTGGCTTGTGACCGGCTGCACTCGTTGAAAAGCCTTGCCGGATCCGTCGGGGCTGATGCGATTCTGAAAAAATGCGATAACCTGACCAAAACTCTCCGCTCCACACCGACCGAAGAATTACAACAGCTGGTTGGCGACATCGAAGAAGCGCTTGATCAGGCATTGCATTCGCTTAGGACGAGTGGGCTATTTGACACTGACTCTTCCCCGGGCGATGCCAGTCAACAATTGGCTTTTGGAGGACATTGAAAATGCAACTACCCCGGCAGAATCCCAATCATCTTTCGATCCTAGTTGTGGAAGATTGTGAAGCCACCAACCTAATGATTCAGGAAGCCATTGGCCATGAATATCTGATGACTCACGTATGGACGGTTCAGGATGCCCATTTGGCTCTCAGCCGCCAGGCGTTTGACCTAATTCTACTTGATGTGACACTTCCGGATGGCACTGGTTTTAACTTTGCCGAACAACTACAGCATAGCCAGCACAATCCTCCTCCCTTTATATTTATTACCGGCCATACGGATCTCACCGATAGAATCCGAGGTCTTAAAATTGGCGCAGACGACTATATCACCAAACCATTTAATACTCTCGAACTGCAAGCACGTGTGGAGGCCAACCTCCGTCGATCCGGACGATTTCAGGCAACCCCCCGGACGGTAGAACCACAATTCCCAATAACATTCGACCCCGAAAGACTTCGTGTGCAGGTGTCGTTTCAAGGACCGCCTATTTCGATTGAATTAACGCCCATTGAATTCCGCCTGCTTAAATCCCTCGTGGCTGGCAAGGGTGATATTCTGGCCCGTGGTGATCTCATCCGCCAAGCCTGGGGTGAGGGAGTCCACGTCATGGATCGGACCGTGGATCGCCATATCTCCAGCCTTCGCCATAAACTGGGAAATTCCCGTACCATCATCGAAGCGGTTCCTGGTGAGGGATATCGATTCAGCCTGTCTTAGTCGTAATAATTACCGCATTGTCAGAACCTGTGACGATAATTTCACAGGTCTGTCGCCATCCAACAAGGTGGCAACCTGCCACCGAAATTTCAGCATCCTTCCCCTCTGAAAGACCGGTTACAAATAATTCACTGAAAATTTTCTCCCCAACGCCGACCTGGTGAAAGTCATTTTAATGGTGGTTCGGCATAAATTCTTCAAATCAGACAAGCATGAAAGGGCGATCATGAATTCCAAGCGCAGCCTCAAGGCAAAACTCATCACATCCTCCCTGATAATGGTAGCAATCTTCATGGTGATCGGAGCGATCGCCATCATTTCCCTGGTAAAAGTATCCGACCACTATCGTCATGTGGCACAGATCAACCTGAATAATACCAAACTCCTGGCAGAGATGAATCATGCCTCCGCAGAAGCGACCCGTAACTACTTACGAATTCCATTACCACAAAACACTCCTGAGGTTATCCGCGCCATCCTTCAGGATATTCAAAAAAACATCGAAGAATATCAGAGAGTTGATAAGGCCTACCAGGAAGTTCCTTTCGTTCCTGGAGAGCAGGAGCTCTACGAAGCACAGAACAACCGCTGGCTTGCCTACCATGAAGAGGTCAAAAATCTTGTGGCGGCGGTCGAAGCCAAAAAAACCGCTGAATATATGGATCTTATCCAAAACTCCATGGCCAAGCTTCGCATCGGTCATTCAAACGATTTGAGAAAGTTGATTGACTTTCAAAACGCCGAGTCTGCCAAGTGGGTCGCCGAAGCGGAATCGATGGGCAAAACCGCCAATACCATCACGGTTTCCTGCATTGTTTGCGGCTCCATTGTCATTCTAGCTTTCGGGTTTGCCTTCTCCCGTTCACTATCCAACGACCTTCGTAACGTCACGAAGCAGATCGCCGATGCCGGCAGCCAGGTGGGAACTGCCAGCGAACAACTGTCGACCGCCAGCCAGCAGCTGTCTTCCGGAGCAACCCAGGCCGCCAGTGCCCTCGAAGAAACAGTGGCATCCATCGAAGAACTGGCCAGCATGGTCAAACTGAACGCCGCCAATGCCAAAGAAGCGAGTGTTCTGTCACTCAATAGCCGCCAATCTGCGGAAGAGGGAGAAATCGAAATCCGCAAGCTCAACGAAGCGGTCAATGAAATCGCCCAAAGCTCCAAACGCATCGAAGAGATCATCAATGTCATCGACGATATTGCCTTCCAAACCAACTTGCTGGCCTTAAATGCCGCCGTTGAAGCCGCCCGGGCCGGTGAACAGGGTAAAGGTTTTGCCGTGGTTGCGGAAGCCGTGCGCAACCTTGCACAGAGAAGCTCATCCGCTGCCAAGGATATTACGACACTGATCAAAGACAGTGTTGATAAGATCGAACGGGGCTCCAAAATTGCGGACGAAGGCGGCAAGGTTTTGCGTAATATCGTCGGTTCTGTCAAAAAGGTCTCTGACCTTAACAACGAAATTGCCAGTGCCAGCGAGGAGCAACCCAATGGCCTGTCGCAGATCAGCAAAGCCATGACCGAACTGGACCAAGCCACTCAGCGCAATGCTTCATCGGCGGAAGAAACTGCTGCAGCATCGACAGAAATGTCCGGCCAAGCGATCAATCTGCGCAATCTCGTGGAAGAACTTACCGTGGTGGTCGAAGGTGATGGTCAACCCACCGGATCCAACCGCCGCAGTCCTTCCATGAGTGTTGCCACTCATCAGAGCGGCTCCGGTCAATTGATAGGCTTCAATGCCGCTGCCAGCAAAAAGGGTGTTCGTCGTCCAACACCTCATCACAAATCAACAACATCAGGGTCCTTGGCGCAAAACGTCATACCATTTGACTCAGAAAATGTTCCAGACAAGGTCGGCACTACAGACGGTTTTTGAAACATCGCGCCAAAGGGAGAGCAAAGAATCATGGAAACACGATATATCGCCAAACCAGGACAGTTTTTAACCTTTGTTCTACGCGGCCAATCCTATGGAGTGCCGATTGAGACGGTTCGGGAAATCAACCGCATCACCGGCATTGCTCCCGTCCCCAAAACCCCGGCTTATGTTGCCGGGGTCATCAACCTGCGGGGTAAAGTGATTCCGGTGGTTGACCTTGGCCTGCGTTTTGAATTTTCGGAAGTGTCCATCACCAAGGAATCCTGCATTATCGTCATTGAATCCAACCACGGTCAGGTTGGCACCATTGTGGATGCTGTCAGTGGCGTGGTCACGTTGGCAGGCGACCAGATTGAGCCACCACCGCATCTGGGGGACGCCGACAAAACATCGTTTATCATTGGCATGGGTAAAACAGAAAATGATGTCATCATACTTGTCGATACCGTCTATGCACTTGATGCCAACGTGCAATTCCCCATGGAAGAATCCATGCGTCAGTCTGCTTGAAATTTTCGGAAGGAATGTGGCATGAACGACTTTGCGGAATTTATGGAACGGGCTCGTCTGGAGTTTCTGGACGAGGCCATCTTTCTCATTGAACAGATGGAAGAAGCCTTTCTCAAAATTAACGACAGTGAAAATCGTGGAGCAGAACTGGACGAAATTTTCCGCGCTGCCCATACCATCAAAGGATCCTCCGGAGCTGTTGGTCTCACCGATCTCATGGAGTTCTCCCACGTATTCGAAGACCTTTTAGGCATGTTGCGCAAGACTCCCAGCGTCATCTCGGAAGATATGGTGACCCTTATGCTGCAAAGTTGCGACTCGATGCGGGATCGAGTGCAGGTGATTCGTGAGGGCCAGGACCTTCCCTGGGATAATGAAAAAATCGTCCGCCAACTTGAAACCTATCAAAAGCAGATCAAATCATGCACCGATTGCCCCAGCGCGAACTCGGCCGCCTGCAGCGGTTTTGAGATCTTTGAGGATGAAGGATCCCCAGAGGCTCCTTGTGAGCCTGCGGTTGACCAGACTTCCCCACGGGCGTCACACCAATCGGCTCCTGTAGCGCAGAATACCTCAACCCCGCGGGACAAACGGCCACAAACCAATCTGGTCAAAATCGACGCGGCTCGCGTGGATGCGGTATTTGATCTAATCGGTGAACTGGTGGTTATCAAAAGCCAATTGGCCAATAAAACCGAGATCTACACAGGGGATCCAGAACTGCGGGCGGTGGTGGCGTTATTGGACAAAACCGTACGGGAATTACAAGATCGCTCTCTGGCGATCCGCATGACCCCCATGCGTTCGTTGTTTATCAAGATGCAGAAAATGGGACGGGATATCGGCAGTCGCCTCGGGAAGGACGTTGATATCATCACCTCCGGCGAAGACACCGAAGTTGATCGGACCATGGTCGAAGTTTTAAGCGATCCACTCATGCACCTGCTGCGCAACTCCCTGGATCACGGTCTTGAGGATCGCACCGAACGAACCTCAGCGGGAAAATCACCGAAGGGCATGCTGCGGATCGCCGCGCAACACATCGGTGAACGCATCATGGTCCGCATCGAAGATGACGGGCGCGGCATCAATCGAGAGCGTATCCTAAAAAAAGCCAAAGAAAACGGTCTGGCTGGTCCCGACCGGGACTTATCGTCCTTCACCGATCGGGAGCTCTTTCAATTTCTCTTTCACCCCGGCTTTTCCACCGCAGCCACCGTGACCGATCTTTCAGGTCGTGGCGTCGGCCTGGATGTTGTCAAAACCCATGTGGAGAAACTCCGCGGTACGATCGATGTAGTTTCCAATCCCGGCAAAGGCACTGCATTTATCATTTCCATCCCACTGACTGCCGCTGTGACCGACGGTATGGCGGTTCTGGTTGGCCAACAGTCTTTTGTGATACCCATGGACGCAATCCGGGAGCTGGTAAAAATTGAGGGCCAGTCCATTGTGACCATTAAAGAGGGTAAACGCGTGCTGCGGGTCAGGGGTAGCCTTCTCCCCATGCTTTGCGTGCGTGCCTATACGGCGCGTGATGGCAGCAATGGCACCGAGGGGGATATGCCCAACGCCATTGCGGTGGTGATCGAAGCGGATGACCGGCATTATGCCCTCACGGTCGACAGCGTTATCGGACAGATGCAGGTGGTGACCAAACCGATTGGTAAAGGCATCCAATCATCCCCGGGCATCGCGGGAGCTGCAGTCCTTGGGGACGGCCGCGTTGCGTTGGTCATGGACATCAATTCCCTGGTCAAAACCCTACATCATGCGGACGTCAATCGTACAGACCTTCAACTGGCGGCATAAAAGCTGCGGGACCAAACATGCAACCGTTTGTGGCACCGAATCTTGAACTTAACGAAGGCAGCGCCCTGCTGCAATCCCTTATCAAAGACGAAAATGGCTTCCGACAATTGGCCAATTTTCTCAAAACCCGGGTTGGCATTGATCTTCCTTTGAATGCCAAAAACCGCACCCTCATGGCCGCTCGCTTAACCAGCGTATTAAATCGACGGGGACTTTACAGCTACGATGAGTATATCAACCTACTTCTGCACCAGCCTCAATCCGGCATTGAATCGGAATTTATAACCGCTATGACCACCAATACGACGGAGTTTTTCCGGGAGAGCCGTCATTTTGAGGTGTTTGCGGGTTATCTGCCCGGCCACCTGGAAAATAAATCCGCAGAAAATGACCGGGACATCCGCATCTGGTGCGCCGCCAGCAGCAGCGGCCAGGAGCCCTATACCATTGCCATGGTATTGCTGGAGGTGCTGAAAAATCCTCTGGGCTGGAACATCCATTTTCTGGCTTCAGACATCGATCGCCGCGTTTTGGAAAAAGCGGTTCAGGGGCGTTATTCCGAGGCTGAAATCCAAGGTGTTCCGCCCTACTATCGCCAGAAGTACTTTACCAGCGAAAAAACACCGCGAGGAGTCTACTATACGGTTCAGCCCTATTTGCGCCGTATGATCCGCTTTGCGGAATTCAATCTCATCAATGCCCCTTACCCCTTTCAGCACCGTTTTGATTTCATCTTCTGCCGCAACGTGCTTATCTATTTTGACCGCCCCACCAGTCAGATGGTGGGGGCCAATCTGGCGCAACAGCTCAGAAAGAACGGGGTTCTCTTTGTTGGTCACTCGGAGGTTGGCATTGTTTCCGGGCAACATATGCAATCCATTGCCAGTGCGGCCTACCGAAAGGACACACCATGACGAAATCCTCCAAGACGGCCGGTAGGGTGCGGGTATTGGTGGTGGACGACTCAGCAACCATGCGGGCGATTTTGGTCAAGGTGCTGGAATCGGATCCGGACATTGAGGTGGTTGGCACCGCTCATGACGCCTATGTGGCCCGGGAAAAGCTGGTGCGTCTGCGACCGGATATGATGACACTGGATTTAGAACTGCCGCGTATGCACGGCCTTGAGTTCCTGCAAAAAGTGATGCAGCATCTACCCACCCGCACCCTGGTGATCAGCAACCATTCCGCTGAAGGATCACAGGCAGCCTTGCGAGCCCTGGAGTGTGGCGCTGTCGACGTCATGGGCAAACCTCAATTCAATACTCCGGGACAGTGGGAGTCTGCCCGCCAGGATTTGATTGCTCGGGTTAAGATGGTGGCAGGAGCTAAGCTTATCGGCGGCCATGATCCGGCACAGTTAAACGCTAAAATTGCACCCCAGATTCACAACACCTCAAAACGAAGCTCCGATCCCGTCAGAATGATCGCCATCGCGTCATCAACCGGTGGTACGGAAGCCCTCAAAAACATTCTGCCCCATCTGCCATCGTCCATTCCCCCCATTGTCATCGTTCAGCACATGCCCGCTGGATTTACCAAAGCCTTTGCCAACCGTTTATCAGACCTCTGCCCCTTTAAAGTTCACGAGGTCAGGGATGGTGATGTTATCACCCCTGGATCTGCATACTTAGCTCCAGGAGATTTTCATTTTGAGCTTCAAAAGACGGGAGGAGACATTACCGCGCGACTGCACCAGGCTCCGCCTCTGCATGGGGTGCGACCGGCAGCCGACTTCCTGTTGAAATCCGTCGCCCGTCTTTTTCCCCGCCATGCACTCGGCATTGTTCTGACGGGGATGGGACGGGACGGTGCTGACGGCCTGTTGGAAATGCATCGGGCTGGATGCATCACCCTGGCGCAGGATGAGAAATCTTCGGTTGTTTATGGCATGCCCAAAGCCGCGTGGGAGGCCGGTGCCGTGCAAACGATGCTAAGCCTTGAGGCCATTCCTGGCGCTATTCTGCGCCAGCTGACGACATCACTTTCAGCTTGAATTCGTGCTCGGTGGGGGTACCTAAACCGTTTTCCTGGGGCCCGATGGGATTGTTTTCCACGTTGATCTGCCAGGCGCGGTACATATCCACAAAAGTATTCCCGTCAAAACTCACCACTGGACGCTGACGATAGTGACCTCCCCAAAACGGTTTCAGTGACTTCAGTTTTAGGGTTGCCACCGATCCCACAGCCTTGGTCTGGAACAGGATGCCACTGAATTTCAGACGCATGGAGAAGACCTGATCCTGCGGAAAATAGGTGAGGTTCTCAACCTCTGCTTTCGCAATGACCTCCGGTAACGGTGGTTCATTGCGCTCCTGCTCCGCGTCAGTCGTTCGACGAACCTTCTGATCCAGGGCCAGAGTAAGCGTCTCGATTTCGCCGTTAGCATTGCGGCGGGGCAAGAGGAGCGAGCGTTCCTGTACCAGGGTTTCATAGGGAAAATAGTCCTGACTGTTGCGACTGATCACCAGCGCCTGGGCTCCCACCCCAAACATCCAATCCCGCAGAGTCTCCACATGCCCTTGCTGCTGCTGCTCCACCGCAAAGACATCGCTCTCCATGGTGAAGCGCAAACCCAAAATCTGGCCCTGTGTGTATTTTACGCGAAATGCCAGCGGTCCCGCATAGGGGGTGCTGGCGATCTCAGCCTTGTCCCGCGCTATAATGTCCGCCAACAAGGGGATACGAGTGGCCCGTTGGCCGTAATTAAATTCCTCGGCTGGAATCCCGTGAGAGGGACTGCCGTCAAACCCTGATCCCACCACCGTGCCAATGATTTTTCCGGAAGCCACATCCAGCACCGAACCACCGCTGGATCCCCCCTCGGTGTCACAATCAAAAGAAAATTGATTTTCACTGGCGGCATTCACGCGGGAAAATTCCTGCCACTGACAATATTGACTCCAGATCAACGGCCGATTCTGGGGATGGCTCAACAGCGTCAACTGATCTCCTGGTGCGGGATCACGGGTCTGCTCCAACTCCATTGTTGCGTCCGGATATCTGTCAAATTTGACGATGGCCCAGTCGTTGCGAACATTGAGTTCCCCGGTGACAAACTTTTCACATTTGCCGGTCAACGTCGGTCGGCGGGAAGAACGAACCCCCCATTCCACCGTCTGCTCACAGGGAATATTGTATTGAGGAAACTCCACGTCAAAATAAAGAAGGGGTAAGACACAATGGCCCGCCGTAATGGCATAACCTTCCCCCAGATGCGTGACCGTGCATCCACCTGACAGGTGGCCAACAGCATCCGCGTAATTCATCAGGGAAGCAGGTAGATTGCTGCCGTCGTCCGCCACTTCGACGTATTGAGAATCTCCAATGATGCGCTGGATCTGGGAAACAGGGGGGGCACTCTGGGAAGCATCACGGCAGGAACTGGACCACAAGCCTAAGAATAGAATTCCCAATATCCTTCGTGACAGCGCCATGCCGAATTCCCTTGCCAAAAGAGGTTAAAAATAAAATTTGTAGAACTCATTTATAGACCTCAGGTGCTAGGCGTCGAGGAGCGGCGGCGCGGAGTTTACGCCCTGGTAAATGAGCACCG
>JAKQGS010000451.1 GCA_029556045.1 Pseudomonadota bacterium
GTTCTAACCCTTAACTTGATGGCTATGAACCGGCCGTGATTTCAGCCTTTTATAGGTGATTTTACCTATCTATTTGGATGGTTATAACGTTTTTAATATTTTAAAAGACAGTATTGGATTTTTTTATTCACGATGATATTAGTCATATCGTGGAGGGTTTTTTATGCAATTAAAATCGATACTGTTTTTTTTATTGATAATCCTTTCCGGCCAAGCCTTGGCTCAGACATCCGACACGCCGCGTGATCCTTTCTGGGCCCGGGGCGTTGTGGACAATGTGGTCCCCACCCTTGCATGTCCCGCTGGTCAGGATGCCGCCTTTTTTGGCCTTGCCCCATTGGCCGGGGACCTGCCGAAGGCTTCCGAATTGCGGTTTCCGGGCGGCACACTGCAAACCCCGATCAAGAGTCCGGACGGCAAAAACAATATGCGCCTGGATCTGTGCCTGGACAGCACCACCGGTGACGCTTCTCTCCAGCGTATCGTCTACCGCGATAACAGCGGCGGCATTCGCATCGCTCCGGTTCGGGAGGGCTCCCAAATCGCCGGTCTGGCGGACAGCCTCTTTGCTCAGGATGTGTCGGCGTTGAGCGTTATCCTGACCTATAAATGGTTTTCCTTTGGTGACTGGGGCATGATTCTGCATGGCACCCCCCACCCAACCCTGGGACCCATCGTCGCGTTTAGTTTCGTCACCGTTCCGACTCCCGCTGGCACCCCCCTGTTCCCAGGCAGTAATGACCGCATTCTGGTGGGGACGCTGGAGTATGGCTCACCGTTTGGGGACGGCATCTGCCAGGGCGTTGGACGGTATGAACAGGCCCACCACCGGTTTGGGGACATTCAGCTCGATGTCGGGCTCTGCATTCAAAGCGATGTGATGGGGGTGAACACACGCTACACCATCGTGGAAGTAACCGTCACCGATTTATCTGCAACAGCCCCGGAGTCCATCCGCGGCCTCCCGCAAATATTAAAGGGTCCTGCGCTGCAGGAGAACCTCAGAGGTCCCGTGGTGAATCACCATAATGATTGCGATAACTTTGCGGTGAGCCTACCTCACGGCATTTACGGCGTCACGTCCCGCTGGGGAACGGGCTACTGTGACAATATCGTGGACGGTGCTCCATCCCGTAGCCCGGCGGAAGATCAACCCGATACCGTTAAGTTGCTGGTTTCACCCGCTCAGGGCACCCCGTTTCAAGTCTATGGTGACGATGAGACCTGTCGGTTTATATTTAGCTGCCACAATACACGGGAGAATGGCTCGTTGAGTCGCTGAATACAAAAAAGGACTCTTCGCCCTCACGTGAAGACGAAGAGTCCGAATGCTTCCCATGAACCTCAGTTATAACCAGAAATCTCCAGGGTCAGTTCCGCCTTTTTGATCTCCGCAAGGTATGCGGCTAAATCATTAGTGGACGTGGCCACGGCCCGGACGGACTTGCCGGATGCATCGGTCACAGAACGATCAAGGACCGACAGCATCATGGTCAATTGACCGTCGGCACCAAAATTAAATGGTCCGTCGGTGCGTTCAATGATCTGCTTTTTGATCCGATCCGTCAAATCGTACTCGATATTGACCGTGAATGTCCCATGGTTGCTCATATGCTGGCGATGGGCCAGGTCGTGAACGCCAAAAAATGCATAATTGATCATCCCAGCAAAAAAGTTCGATTTGTTATCGCTAGCGAAACCTAAAAGGATCCGTTGCGCGGATGTGGCCCCTTCTGGCGGAATCGGCAG
>JAKQGS010000001.1 GCA_029556045.1 Pseudomonadota bacterium
TATCGGCTTGCCGGATCAACCCAGCACAGAGGCACAAGCTCAGAACAAAGTGATGCATGCCAAATTCTTGGCTACGGGCGGCTGCTAGGCCGAACCGCCAAACAACCGCAGACAAAAAAGTTGGACACCTCCATTCCTGACATCGACGTCAGGCTGGCAGGACAGTGTGCTAGCTCACAAAATTTAGCGGTTTTTTGGGATGGCCACGGCAATTACATCCAAGATGGTCGGCAAAACAGCGCCTATTTGGATCAGGGTGGCCTGCGGTATCGCCCTACCGACAGCTTTGTGGTGATGGCCGGCAAGGAACGCAATCGACGAGCCCCGGGGCTTATCATCTCACCCAGCGACTTTCTCCACAGCAGCCAAAACATGCCTGGCTTGCAGGAGGAACGACGAGGAATATGGGCGATTCGGGGGTCATGGCAGTCCCTCCAACAATCGATGGATCTTTTTCTATTACCGGTACGAGATCAGAGGGATAATGGACTTCCAGACACTCACCTGCAGGCGCAGGGAGCGGTGGGCCGCTATTTTCACCAGTTTACGAACTTTGACCTGGATTTGGACATTGGTCAACTGAATGGTGTTCGCAAAGCAGGCATCAGCTCCCAAGGCTTTGTGAGCAAAGCCTGGAAAGTATACGGTGAAGCCGGGTACCACGAAGAGCGCGCCTTATTACGGTGGCTGCGTCACGAGTCGATGGACTTTCTGCTCGGCACCAACTACGACGGTAGCAAATATGCTTTGCGCCTGGAATACTTACGTCAGGGGGCCGGCCTGCGGGAAGACGAATGGCGGCAATTGCAGGGTATCTGGAGAACTGCCCATGCATGGCCCAGCGAAAGCCCTTCCGTATCCCCAGGAGGTCTTGCCCAGCCTGCCTCCCTCCAAAATGGATCAAGTGCAGTCACCTCCCCCACCCTGCTGCGACAGAACTATCTGATCGCGAACGCCGCCCTGTTGGAGTGGCCGACAGATTGGAACATCCAGGACACGGTGATCTACGGAATGGACGATGATGCCTGGATGAATCTGCTTCGGATTGAATACCTTTTCGACAACCATCAAACGCTCGGGCTGACGCAACGACACTGGGATCGTTCAGCCAATCGCCAATTTTTTATACGCCCAGCGGATTGGGATGTGCAATTGGATTGGAAGTGGTCCTTTTAACAGATGAGGTGAATACAATGATTCGCATGGAACACGTAAGCAAAATCTATCATACGGGTAAAACCACCGTGAACGCCCTCACGGACATCAACTTTGAAGTCAATGCCGGAGACTTTACCGTGATCCGGGGACCATCCGGATCAGGAAAGTCAACCCTTCTGAATATTCTGGGATTGTTGGATGGCCCTACGGAAGGATCGGTTTACCTCAATAATCAACTCATCACCTATGAAGACTATGATCGCCTGGCGACGCTGCGTTCTCGGAGTATTTCATTTATTTTCCAGTCGTTTAACCTCAATCCTGTGCTGACCCTCGAAGAAAATGTGATGGTTCCCCTGATGATCCGTCGCGATCTTTCCCGGGCAGAAAAAAACCAGCGGGTACTGACCTGGATTGAAAATACGGGTCTTATGGAACACCGGTATCACCGTCCCGATGAGCTCTCCGGGGGACAGCGGCAACGGGTCGCCATCGCCCGGGCAATGGTCAGTCAGCCAGAACTGGTCATTGCCGACGAGCCCACCGCTAACCTGGATTCGCAAACGACCCGAAAAATTCTGGATCTGATGCGACAATTAAATCAGGACAAGGGGGTGGCTTTTGTTTTCGCCACCCACGACCCCGTTCTGGATGATTATGCGCAAAAAACCATGGTTATTCGCGATGGACGATTTCAGACAGGAACTGATGAAGCTGGCAGATAACGGTGTGTTTAATAGTCTGACACCGTCATATTTTCAGACACCCTCCGTGCCCATTTGGCCGACTATCTACCTAAAATTACTTACCTCCCGGATTGGCGAACCACTTGCTTAAGGTAGGACCCGCACCCTCCCCGCTTGGTGGAGGCGGTTCTTTTGACTTGAAGCGGATTGCTGTCGTTGATGATTGCTGAGGAGTAGAAGCTGCCATGGTCGATGTACCCACAGGAATGAAACATCCGGTCTTTCGCCGAAGAAATCTGGCAGGCCATCTCCTGTTGATTGGGCTGGCCTTTTCCATGCAAACCTGCGCCGATCATGACTTGCTGAACCTCGATAAACCAGAGCGACAGAGAACCCAGCGCAAAGATGATCGCCTGAGCGAAGAGAGAGCATCTCAGCCTCTGCCATCGGTCGATCCCCGGGAGCCCGTTGATCCGGATTCCCCTGAACCTTCGCTACCGATTTCTGACAATCAAACATCCGAAAAGTCCATCGCTTATGACATGGGTGACGACCCGTTGCGGCCATCCCCCGAACTGGGCACACCCCGCGCCACACCGTTGCCGCAGTCACCCACGTCTGTGACCGTTGCAGAGCCAGCTAAGCCAGTTACATTCCCCGTGGTGCCCAGCAGCTACGATCGCATCCTTTCGGCACTCACCCAGTCAGTTGAAGTCAAAGGTATCAGCTTGTTTTTGAATACCTGGAATGCACAAAAAGTTACTATCTCTTCGACAAGCAACTCCCTGACGGTCACTGGGCAGATTTCGCACCATAGAGCTCTGTATTTTGACCATCAAATGCGGTACGTGCTCACCTTCAAGGATCAGAGTTTGGTGAATGCCAGCCTATACGATATCGGAGAGAGCAAAAGCATCGATAACGGACGCATACTGGCCATCGTTAACCAGTACGCAAACGATCTGCAATATGAAAACCTGCCCACCCTTTACTCCCAGATTTATGGGTTCACCAGCATTGACCGTTGGGAAGAGGGGGCACAGATTATTGCGTTATTCCTGGGATTGCAGACTTATCAAAGCCAACTGGAAAATAGTTCACTATAGGATTTTTGGAGAATGAAATTCGGGTTTACCACAATCATTTTGACAATCGCCAGCGTGGCACTGATGGCCGGCAGCCGCGCCCTGGCGCAGTCCAATGACCTGCGACCATTTATGTCCCAGTCACAGGTGGCACTGGCCCTCTCATACCTGCAGGCGGATGAAGGAGAAAGTTTTGCATCACTAGGAGGCGTAATCCTTTCCAGCAACACCCAGTTTGGCTTTTCATCGTCCGTCCAGGGCCTATTGCAGGCCTCCCTGATCAGTCGCAATGGCAGTTCCAATTATTACCGCCACAACGAATTTCGCGCCCTGACCGATCTGTATATCACCCAAGCAGTGATGTTGTGGCAGGCCACCACCTGGGCCAGCATCCAGGGGGGAATCATCGACCAGAATGCTTTTGATGTTCCCAATATCATTTCCGGCGAAGCATTTCCCGGTCTGAGGGAAGGTGCGGCATTCCATGGAGACATCGTCAGTTTTAGTCTGGAGGCTCAACAAGCAATTCCCGGATCCAACTATACGCGGCGGCGAGAGGAGGCGACAACGGATGGCGCAGCCCGCTTTTTTTATGAACGAGCATCTCTCAAACTATCGTATAAACCGTCCTTTGACGTCGAGTTGAGAGCCACCCACTTCCTGTTTGAAAGTCTCGGCCCTGATGTGGCTTTGACCTCTTATTATCAGGGCAACACCGTGAATGGGCGTGGCGATAATGCTGCATTTGGCACACCATTTCGCGGTTATGAAGCCACGGTAAAAACATCCCTGGCGCTTTCACCCCAGGCCCGGTTGTTTGCCCGCTTGACCACCAGCGGAAATCTCGAGGCAGAAGAAGGTACCAACCTTGGCTTATATAACGAAGCTGGGTTTCTGTTCGATCATGATGGGGTTAAATCCAGCCTGTCCGCGGGTAGTTTTGAAACGGGGGCCGACCTGACCCCGGCGTCATACAACGCGTCATCACTCGGGCACAATAATCGCCGGGGATACTTTGTGAAAAGCCGGATAAGCCCGCCGTCAACACCCTTTTATGGTGAGCTTAAATATACCTATGCCAACGAACTGGATGATAAACCAAACCAGGATACTTTTGAATATGTCGCCGTGGAACTGGGGGTGCAGTATGCGCTATAATAGCCTCGCCATGTTTTTGATTTTAGTCATGCCCCTAAGCTGTTCATTTAAACAGAAGGGACGGAATCAGCAACAGGCGCAAAATCAAGCCGATTTTGTCGTCGATAAACTGAAGTTCGAGCAGAGTGCGCAGGTGCAGCAAAAATCCGCGGATGGATTTTTGCTCAAAAGACTGTTCAACATCACCTACTGTCTGCGCGATCGCGTCACCGCCGAATTGATTATTGACGAATCGTTCACAATAAGCATCGAGGGATATAGCGAGAGTCTGGTTACCGATCACAGTGGTTGCACGGTTTTTAATTACGCCATCACCTATAACCAGTACCAAAACCCCATCTATGTTGAAATCCCCTACCAGATCGCCCGGAATTCAAGCGGCAGCCCTTATGATGGGCGAATGGCTATCAATCCCTGGATTCCTGATCTTGCGGACCTTCGCCATAAACCAATTGCGGATCTCTACCCCATCAGCATGTCAGGCATGGGATTTCAGGGATTAACGGGCGACAATTACTATATTGGCAGGCCAAGCCGACTCACAACGGATAGCCTTCGCATTAAAACCACCAGCAAAAACCTGGGAACGAATCCTGCCACCTACACCATGGATATCTATTTCACACCGGAGATTCTCCAAACCGACACGGATAAGAACCTCAAAAGATCCCGCTTAAGTGGTGGTCAGTTCGAACTCGACATGGCGGTAGTGGCGACGCGACCTGATCAATCCCGTTTTGTAATCGCCCAGGCCGAAGCCAGAGTCAGTGCCATCGTCCTGGAGCAGAAACTGTATTTTGAGGGAATCACGTTGCTGCAGTTCGAAGCGCCATCAGCCAATGACACTGTTGATATCTATTTGCAAATCAATCCGACTTCCGCCGAAATGGGAATCGACACCTATGAGATCAAGGGTTCGTTCACCGGCAAAACATTCGAGGGCGAGAGTTGGCTGGGTGCAACAAGCCTACGAGATGAAAAATTCGCTACCTATAAAATGCCGCTGCAGAATATTGAATCCAATCTTGTCGGCCCGTCCTTGCTGGTGCAGAGTTTTTCCTATGAGTACCCCCCCCAGCAGGTCGATGCCCTAGTCAGCGCTAACCTGAGGCTCACTATCAATGAATCCATGTATGTGATCCTCAACAGTGCCATCGCGGTTCCGGAAGATATCGGCCGTTCCCGGATAGGCATCCAAGAGAACATACCACTTAAACCGGGGCAGACGGTCAAAGCGCGGCTGGCGGTCCTGGCGCGTGACACCACCGTCCCTGCGGAAGACTCCGATGACAGGACACCCTATCGGCAACTCCGCTACATCTCTGGTTATGAAGCGACAATCGCCGTCAACAAAAACGGCCAACTGGTGATTCCCCTGATCTACGCCTTCGATTTTGAAGAGAGACCCAAGTTGGAGTCAGGCACCAGACTGTTGCTGGAATTGATTCCAGAATTTACCTACCTGGATGCCCGGATTCACCCGGTTCGGGTCGATGTGATGTTTGACTTTCTTTCGGATCGTGGCTCATCTCAAGTCATCCGCTATGGTGCTTTTGAGTCCCTGGCAGATGTTACCGCCACCCTGGTTCCCTATCCCTACCGACTCACGGCCCAAGAAGTATCGGCCATTAAAAAAGAAGAAATGGCCACGGATCGGGACGTTAAGGACATCGTATTTTATAAACCCCGCATTAAGAGCGATTTCAATGCCCGGGACTCTTACTTGAAAATTATGAAGGAGCATTCCAAGCTACAGTTTATCAATGACAATGATGCGGATACGCCGACCTTGGCGGCTCCAGCGGTTGCATCACTCAAAAAAGCACTGGCTACCATCGAAACCGATCCACACCCAGGAACTGACCTTCTGACCCCTATTTGCGATCTATTTGCCGCCAACGCTCTTTGGGCTGATAGCAATAATCCGGTCGACATCGTCAGCCAATGTAAGGCGTCACCCAGCAAATTCGTCAGTCTCAAAAACACCTACTTTATCGACAAAGTCACCTCTCGCCCTGTCAAGTTGGGTCAGGAAAACACCAACATCAATATATCGACGGGGCTCAGCGTTGGAGAAACATCGAGCAGTGACTGGACGTCAGGATGGGCGACGAGAGTGAGCACAGCTGCCACAGTTACCGCAAGCGGTGGAATTGAATTTCTGGGAAATGGGGTAAAAGGCAACGTTTCAGTCGGAGTTGGCGCTGAGCGTTACTGGCGGTCCGGATCTTCTGAGTCATCCCGATCCTCACGGGATTTGAGTGTTGGCACCAGCAAACCTCTCACTGTCGAAGAGCATATCTTTAAATTTGATGTGGAAGGCAGCTTGTGTCTGGTGGCAGAACCGGCCCAGGATGACCGCAATGCCTGCTTTTTTGCCACAGGCTGCGACACTGCCTATAGACCGGTTATGGCCTGCCGCAAGACCTCCTTCGCAGCCCAGGACAGTTGGTTTTTTGTGGCCGATAGCATCGTTTATCGCTTGTCTACCGGTCGCAATAATAGGGAGTTGGCCAACCGTAAATGGTTGACGCTGATTCGCGGAAAAACAGCCTTTACCGCCTTTGCCCAAAGTCTGGAAGACAGTGTCTCACCGGTATACCTTGAAAGACAAAGCATCATGGATCTGCGTTTTAACAGCTTGCTCAAGGACTTTCTGGGGAATCAGGTCTATCGTTATGGCATTATTCAGGATCCCGGTATTGGCGACTTTCCGGGGATGATCCGATGAATTTGAGTATTTTCTGAGCTGAAATTGAGTTTCCTAACTGTTCCACCACTTTCTGGAGTTGACGACGATGAAAAAGCCCTTGTATGCCCCCCTGGCACTGTTACTGACATTCACCCTGCCAGCCTGCGGTGACCGCAGCCGATTGGACGAAAGAACCAAGACGCCTCACGCTGTCGATGACCAAAATGTTCCTGCGGATGAACAGCGACAGAAGCCACAAACCATCGACCAAACAGCCCCTGATGCTCCTGTTGATCCAGCCGACGATGAACGAATTGCGGAAGAACTGGCTAAAAAGATTTTTGATCGTGCCGATACTCCAGCCGAATCCGATGACGGCACGGATACAGAAGAGCGTCAAACCCCTGAAAGGACACCGATGTCTCCCGCGATCGACGAACCTGAGGTCTATGTATGCGCCCCATGCGCTGGCGTCAATGAAACCTATCGGGATCTCGCCAATGCCGAAAAAAACTGCGCTATTTTGAGGCAAAACCTTTGCCCGGCATCACCCGGCTCGACGACCACCAGCCCAACAGGGACAAATTCCGGGTCGACAACTGGGGGAACAAGCGAAGGTTTTCCGACCCTTTCGACTGACCTGAAATCTGCTATTGAAGCTGTCGTGCGCAATACGGAGCGTAAAGGTCTTAAAATTTACAATATGACCTGGAATGTCGCCGGCACCGGTGAACGCTCGTTTTTCAGCGGTAACTGCAGTTCGGCAAAAGCACCTCTGAATGGCATTCTGGAACTTCGCATGGCCTCCGTGAACGCCGCCAGTCTGGATGAACAATTCTACTTCGCCATCGAACTGGAAGATAGTGTGGTGGTATCCATGAAAGCAACGCAAAAGTACCTCTTATCCTCATCCACGCTTGATACGGCCTCATTGAAGAGCATCTCCCTGCTCAAACCCGGTGTGACTTTAAATTCAAGCAAAATTTTGGACATGGTTAAAAAAATCGATCGTCATAATCCGGATTCACCTTCGGAGGCCTCCACCTTTTTAGGTGCCCGTATTAGCTTGGAAATTATTCGCGGCTATCTTTAATATCGGTGAACAGCTTCTTATCCGGGTAAGAAGCTGTTCCAATTCCAATAGTCTTATGAATCAGAGTCGCCTTTTTCACCGGGTAAACCCTCGGCAGGTTCTTCCCCTCCCAATCATTGCCCCCTCGGAAATTATCCGCAAAAAATCCTGCAACCTCCGCCGCATAAGCCATCCAATCCTGGAGGGCTCATAGAATATGGCCAGCGGTTGCAGTAGAATGATGGTGGAGCCTAAATTCTTGGCATTCATCTTTAAGAGGTCAGCCCTATGGCGTGATCCTCGACGCAAACGTTTTCCATTGGAAATATCACATGAGTCAGGACTTTGAAGCCAAAAAACTGGAGCCTACCATACCCCACGCCACGGACACCGCCGTTCTAGGTAACGCTGCGTCGCTGTTGGCCGCCCTTCTCCAGGACGATTCTTTCGCAAGATATCGCCGGGAAACTCCCGATCCGGATTTTGTCAGCCTCTCGGATCAGGATACCACGGTCATCCTGCTGACAGCTGCCATTTGGAACAGCCCCCTGCGGTTCAAACCTTTTTTGGAAAACATCCATAAACCGCAACTCTGTGTGGTGGCGGTTGGCAGCGAAGCAGAACTCCAACAAATTTCGCCAGAATTTGATGACAAGGCGCTGCATCGGGTGGCGCTGCCCCTCTCCCTGGGACAACTGAAACTTCACATCCAGAACTTTTTCCGCATGCAGAATCTGCTGGTCAACCGAGAATCCAGCCAAAAGGAGATTCTCGAAACCGCCGAATCCGTCAAATACGTCCTACGGGTATCGCGGGAGTTAAACGGCGTCAGGGACACCAATAAACTCCTATCCCTGATCCTGCGTAAAGCCCGCGAGATCACCAACGCCGATGCGGGTTCCATCTACGTGGTCGAACGCAACCCGGAAAAGCCCAATGAAGGATTCATCCATTTCAAAGTCACCCAGAATGAGTCGGTGCCGCAGAATCTTTCGGAATTTACCATTCCACTTTCCGGCAATTCCATCGTGGGTAATGCGGTAATTCATCAAACCACCATCAATATTCCCGATCTTTATCTGTTGAATCCGGATCCGACCAAAAATCCCTACAACGCCCGTCACGACCGCACCTGGGACGTGCGCATTGGATACCAGTGTCGTTCCATGCTGACACTGCCGATGTTTGACATCTCCCATCAGGTGATCGGCGTGATTCAGTTGATCAATCGCAAGAAAAAGGGCGTCAAGACCCTCTCCCAAGTCCAGGATTTCGAACAACACGTCCTCGCCTTCGACGATACGGCTATAGAATTTGCAGAAATCATCGCCCAGCAGGCGGGTATCGCTCTTGAAAACGCCCTTTTAACTCAGGAAAAAGAACAACTTTTCGAGGGATTTGTCCATGCTAGCGTCACCGCCATCGAGCAACGAGACCCCACCACGTCCGGTCATTCCCATCGGGTGGCCAAACTGACAGTGGGACTGGCGGAGGTGGTCAATATCGCACCCGATGGGGATTTCAAGAATCTGAAATTTACTGACCAACAGTTGAAAGAGCTGGAATATGCCTCCCTGTTGCACGACTTTGGCAAGCTCGGGGTGCGGGAACAGGTGCTGGTCAAAGCCAAAAAACTCTATCCCTGGCAGTTGGAGCTGATTCTGGAGCGTTTTGACCATATCCGCTCCCGCTTTGAGGTGGAGTATCTCAAAGACCTCGTGCAGTATCTGCAGACACCTGACACCTTTCCCCCGGGATTTGGGGCGGACAACTTCCAGCGCATCAAAGAGGAAAAAATTCGCGAATTGGATGATTTTCTCACTTTTGTCCTCAAATCCAACGAACCCACAGTGCTGGAACAGGGGGGGTTTGAACGACTTAAGGACATTGCCAATCTCACCTACACCAACTCGCGGCAGCAAAAACGCGCGTTTCTCGTCGATGACGAGTTAAAAGCTTTGTCCGTCTCCCGTGGCTCCCTCACCCGCGAAGAATTTGCGGAGATTCAAAGCCATGTGACCCACACCTACGAGTTCCTACGTAAGATTCCCTGGGGTCGGGACTTCGGCAACCTGCCGCAGATCGCCGCCAAACACCATGAAAAGCTGGACGGTTCTGGCTACCCCATGTCTGCTGGCGCCGACGAAATTCCCGTGCAAACCCGCATCATGACCATTGCCGATATTTTCGACGCCCTGACCGCCGCTGATCGGCCCTATAAAAAAGCCGTGCCAACCCTGAAGGCTCTGGATATCATCGAGACCGAAGTCAAGGCGGGAAAGTGCGACAGAGAGCTTTTCCGTCTGTTTGTGGAGTCCAAGATCTACGCATCGGTATTGGAGCCGGATGCCCTATAAGGCGGTGGACCCGTGAGCCTGAAGTTGGACCTGCGCACGCTGCTCTATGCCTACGCGCAGGGATATTTTCCCATGCCCCATCCCGAAACCCAGGAAATCCAGTGGTATTACCCAGACCCGCGGGCGGTGATTCCCCTCGATCATTTCCACGCCTCCCGGTCCCTGCGCAGGGCCATCCGGCAGGGCGGGTATCGGATTTCGACCGACCATGCCTTTGCGGCGGTCATGGAGGGCTGCGCCGACCGCTCAGACACCTGGATCAATGCAGAATTTAAAAGGGCCTACGGGGCCCTCCATGCCCGGGGGGTGGGGCACTCGCTGGAAGTCTGGCAGGATACCCAGATGGTGGGGGGCGTCTACGGGCTGGCGTTGGGGGGGGCTTTTTTTGCGGAATCCATGTTTCACCGGGTTACAAACGCCTCCAAAATCGCCCTGTTCCATTTAGTCCAGTGTTTGCGGCAGGGGGGATTTACCCTGCTGGAGGTGCAGTTTTTAACCCCCCATCTGGCCAGCCTGGGGGCCCGGGAGGTGCCAGCGGCCGACTACATGGACCAATTGCGGCTGGCCCTGCAGGTAAATGCCCATTTTCCGCAGATATCACCGCCTGAATTTCCTAGCCCGAACCCGGATTCTGCTTTATGATCACTGAAACGCCACCTTCCAATGAGGTTATCCATGCCAGGAGTTAAGTTGCGTGAGGGCGATAGTGTTGAGCGGGCCCTCAAGATCTTTAAAAAGCAGGTTGAAAAGGCCGGCACCATGGCGGAATTGAAGAAACGCCAGCATTACGAAAAGCCGTCCATCAAGAAAAAGAAAAAGGAAATTTCCGCCCGCAAGCGGTCGGCCAAACAGTCCCGCAAAATGGGTTAATCAGAAGGGACGATACCTTGTCCTTTTTGACTTTTTCGGCGCCCTGCCAGATCGACTTGGTGGAAAAGAAATCCCGTTTTATAGGCCTCGGCTACCCCTGCGCCTCATTGGCGGAATTTCAAAGGCATCGTATGAATGTGGAAGATGAATACCACGATGCCAGCCATGTGACTTATGCCTACCGGATTAAGGAATCCACGAATATTGTGATTGGAATGAGCGACGCCGGTGAACCCAAGGGTACCGCTGGGCGTCCGATCTATAATCATGTGGAGGGGAACCATCTCATCAACGGGGTCCTATTTGTGGTCCGGTATTTTGGCGGCATCAAACTGGGAACCGGCGGGTTGGTCAAAGCCTATGGCAATACTGCTAAACTTCTTCTGCAGGCTTCTCCCCTGGTGCCATTTGTGGAGCGAAGCCCCCTGACGGTCCTGCTGCCCTACGCTGAATTTAACCGCTTTGAATATCAGATGATGAAGTTCCAGGCTCAAATTGTGGACAAAGCTTTTGCGGGGGCCATGCGGTGCCAACTGATGGTTCCCAATGAACAATTACCTCTCCTGCGGCAGTTTATCCAGGATGCTTTCCCGCTTGCGACGATTGAATAGCCAAGACCGTTTGGTGATACTCCCGTATCTGCCGCCGCAATTCATCCCCATGAGCCTGACGAATGCCCTCCAACTTGTGCACCATTGCCGCCACCGCTTTCTGGTCCACCTGGTGAATGATCCCCTGGCGATGAAGGGATTCTTCCAGCGTGGCGGACAACCGGGGATGAGCCCAGGGGCGCAGATGCTCCAGCACAAACCGGAAGTACCCTAACTTTTCCACGAGGCGATCCATCTTTTTCTCGGGGGAGTAGCGGCGATTTTCGGTGATGTAGACCAGATCATGGACGTTATCCAATTTGTCGATCAGACTGGCATTTACCAACGCCTCGTCGGGATGCAATGCCACGCGGTCGGTAATCTGCAGGACATAAGCCACATCCTCCACCCAGTCTTTTTTATGGGGGTAGGGCGTAAAATCAATCACCGGCTCCGATAAAAAGATCGCAGCCTCCACCACCGTCTGATCTCCGGACCATTCCGTGCGAAAGAGGGACACCGCTTCCGCATGCCGACCGTCCCCCTCTTCCAGGTAATCATGGAACATGGCAAAAAGGGCAGAACGTTCGACATGACCTGAACCACCGAGCAGAAGATTCGCAATCATGGCCATGCGGGTGGGATGGGTGGCATAGGGGCCTCCCATGATCCGCTTCACCCCCATGAGTTTGTAAGCATTTTGAATAAAGGCTTCCGCCAATTGACCACGAAATGGCATCGCCAATGCCGACGCC
>JAKQGS010000002.1 GCA_029556045.1 Pseudomonadota bacterium
AATCCCATTAAAAACTATGCCCCCAGCCCGCGTTAGACGCGGACTGGGGGCTATCAAGCGGACTCGGTGCTCGCGGTCAGCCAACGGTTCGACCGCGCGATAGCCCCTTGGCTATCCACACATTTGGCGGAAGACCCAAAAAAATTAAGTACTCAATTCACCGAAGAATCCCACAAGGATCTCCTATGGCAAAATCCGCACTCACTCTGCCCGCATTGACGGAATACGATTCAAAGTTGAGCAATGACGGCTCCATCGACCCCTTGGGGCTCTATCCCATTTCCGAAGCATTGGCCACGTTGCTTTGCCCTGGTGTTAGACAGCGTATGAAAAACCCGCGTTTTCTTACACTCATGGCTGTTGGGAGTTCAGTTATAACTCCACTGCAGCGTGAGGATCACCAATACGCTGAAGGCTCATCCCCACCGTACCAAGTTTTTGAGTGGTTCACCGTCAAGGGGCTCGTGCGAAGGGTCGAGGATCCTACAGAGATTGCAGGACTGCCCGGAGGATTTAAGGCCAAACAAGCGATTGACGAAAAGGTTCATCTTTCCGCTGCGCGGTATCTCAAGGTGGCCAGCGTGTTCGGTTTCTTTGGGATCTATCGCCCTTTGGCGCGACAGTTGGATATCCTCAACGAGGATCATATTCTGGGAAGCTTTGGTTCGGAACTCGTGGCGATATGGGAGCGGGAGAATAACCTGCCAGGTTTTCTCGCTGGTCGGGACGGGGAGGGGGCTCGATGGCGGCGGGAGCTCACCAAAGCGGTTGAGACTGGACTTGCAGAGGGTCATGCGAATCGTCCTCAAGGTTGGGATGGGTGGAAGTTCTTTGCTGACTATCTTCGTCCGCGCCAAGTTTCTCGGGCGGAGGCTGACGCGATTTACCAAAAGATCCTCAATACCAACGTCGAGACGCCCCATCGACGTCCGTTGCTTGATTTTCTCACTTCAAAAGCCGGCAAGAACGTTTGGTCAACCTTAGAGTCCGAGCGGGCCTTTCATCTCGAATTTATGAAAAACGCCGATCGTGATTTGAAAAATCTTCTGGAGGCGATCTTAGCTTACGAGCAGTTTTCCCGCGATCTTCAGAACGGCTTTGAACACTGCATGCAAACCCTCTCCGATGGTCGTCCTCACCTCAAGATTTCAGATCTTGCCCAACTTAGAGGTGTGATCGAAGCGGCGCAAAAACTCCCCGATTCATTCCGCCAAGCTCGGGAGTGCCTCGAACCCTACGGATTGGGAGTGCGATTTTCGGAAGGTTTTTCCTGTTATGGTGAATCTCTGAAACCCCTCGAATGGGTTCGTTTGATGTTAACCCACCACCAAAAGGTCCAACGGAATAAACCCCCGCACGGCAAAAAGCCATGGGTGCTGATGACTGACAAAGGGGACGAATGCATCATCGACCCCAATTACGACAACAATCAACGTTACGCCCCGCAGTTTGATGGTTCTTACGTCAATTTCTATCGCACGGCATCCCTGTGGTCATTCTGTTCCATTCTGGGGGTGATCTAATGGCAAAAAAGAGCATTGAGCGTGAAGGTTATGCCCTGCTTCTCGACCAATGGAGCCCGCCCCAGGAGGCTGGGGAGCCGCTTGGCTGTGTGTCCACGAGTTTTACCTTTGATGGGGCTTTCTTCGAGGAGGAATGCCTCGGACGCTTTCTCAACCTGGAGACCAACCCTGAGGACTACGGGGCAGCTTATCTGATTGAACGGGAGGAAAAACTCGCAAAACTTTCCTGCGCCTCCATGATTGTGGATCAGCAGCATTGCCGGGGGGAGCATAACCTGCGGTGGGATTTGTTATTAGCACGCGTGCCAGGGGCTTGTCAGCATGCCAAAGTCTCCCTATTGCAGTGGCAAAACCATATTCGCTGTATTATTGCCTCCGCCAATATGACCCCATCGGGGTTTCGTCAAAATCAGGAGATCTTTGGGGTGATCGATTGGCAGCGAGGGGGTTCAGTCGGGGAGGATCTCCTGATCCTTGTCACAGCCTTCTTAAAAAAGCTGGTGCCGTTTACCGATGGGGACTCCAATCAAAAGGGCCCCCAAAAGAAGCTGATTCGGTTCCTGGATCATCTCATCGATATGAGTTCCGCCCTCAATCTCCCCAAAACATCCTCCTTCGGCGATGGCATTCAACTTTATCCCCTGTTCGTTCTACCGCGGGAGGCGAGTCTCTTCGATCAAGTTAAAAATCATTGGCCCGATCGGAACATCGACCAAGCGGTGGTCACGAGCCCGTTCTATGACGACCCCGTCCGCGCGAACCCGCCAGCAGCGCGACTATGGGAATTGATGCGCCAGCGGGGGGACGCCCATGTCCACTACAAAATCCCAGCGCAAAAAGAGGCGGACGGCCTATTAACGCTGAAAGCCCCCCGGACTCTGATTGAGGTCAAGCCCCCGCGCCCCGCAGCGACGGTGGCGATATCGGGCGTGGTGAGTCATAGCAAACTAGCCAACGACAAGATGGCGATTCGCGAACTGCATGCCAAATCTCTGAGCCTTGAAGGGACTCGTTATAAGGGGACATTGGTGGGGTCCAGCAACTTTACCAGCAAGGGGTACGGCCTATCACCCAACTGCAATGTGGAGGCGAATCTCTTTTACGTGGTGGACGCGGAACGTTACCCCAAAACGGCGAAAGCTCTGGACTTTGTGGCGGTGCCATCTGAGGCTATCGATTCCCCGGAGGCGGGGCGGTGGCGTTATGTGACCGACGATGCTGAGTCTGCGAGTGATTGGAACCCCGTATTACCGACCGGATTTGGTGCCGCCCTCTACCGCCGGCATGAGCGGGGGGCTGAGGTTGTATTCACTCTCGCAGGTGATTTACCTCAGGGATGGTGCATCCAGGATGAGAGATCCGCGGAGGTGATTCTTTCAGCCGAATCGTTCCAGGGTAAAGAATCCCCCGTTGCGGTGGTTTGGTCGGAGCCAAGACCGCCTAGTGGGTTTCGGGTGACGTGGGAAGGGATTCATGGACATGCCTGGCTCCCCGTTAATGTGGAAAAGGTGGAACAATTGCCGCCACCCGATGAGTTGAAAAACCTCCCCTTGGAACTTCTGCTTGAGATACTAGTTTCGGCGGCACCGCTCTATCAGGTGATGGCGCGGTATCTCAATAAAAAGAGCAAGTCCCATCAGGGATCGAGCGGTCAAGCGGCCATCGATCCCCATGGACGGGTGGATACCTCAAGTTTTCTCCTGCAACGAACACGGCGGATTTCCAAAGCCTTCCTGGCCCTGCGACGAAACCTTGAGAAACCCGTCTATTCCTTATCCTCCCTGCATTGGCGTCTATCCGGTCCCATTGGGGTGACCGCCGTGGCTGAGGCCATCGGTCGGGAGGCCAAATCACCGGTGGAGAAAGCCTTTCTTATAGGTGAACTGTGCCTCGAACTGCTCCAAGTTAAACCAACGACGATGGAAACATCCCTGTCAGCATCCGTCGTTCACGGGGCCATTCTCGCGGTGGTGGAGCGCCTTAAGGGCGACATCGTAGGGATTGATACCCAGAGTATCCCGAAACTTCATGAATATTTGGATGCTGTTTTTAAAAGGAGCGCTTAATGGGCTTTATCTACCCGATATCCCCTGAAATTGATCTGGCGGGTTCCGGCCGTATTTCAGCGGACGATGCGCAGCGTCAATATGAGACCGCCCGTGAGATCCTCAGGCGATTGACCGACCAGCCGGGGTTGATCCTTGCCGATGAGGTGGGGATGGGCAAGACTTATGTGGCTTTGGCGGTGGCCGCCTCCGTGGCGCTTGAGGATGAGAAAAGACGCCCGGTGGTGATCATGGTTCCCTCGTCTCTGCGGGAAAAATGGCCGCGGGACTTTGGGACATTTAGGGAGGCCTGTTTAAAAAACACTCCCATCCTCGCGAGCTCTGCCGAAAGTCCCGTGACCTTTCTCAAGTTGCTGGAAGCTGACCTGCCCAAACGTCCCCACATCATCTTCCTCACCCACGGGGCCATGAGCCGCGATCTCAAAGACGGCTGGGTGAAACTTGCTATTATCTCCCGTGCCCTGTTCCACCGCCCCAATGCCGAAGCCCTCCGACAGGGTCTGGTCCGTTGTCTGGGGAATCTCCTTGGGATGCGGTATGTCAACGACGAGGTTTGGGACGAACTTCTTCACTGCGATCCCTCCCACTGGTTAACGGTCTTGCAAAAAAACGGCATCGACCCAGAAAACGACGGGGATTCCTCCAATGACCTCTCCCCGGTTCCCTCCTCTCTCATGAGTTTGATCTGGGAACAACCGGCCGAGGACGTTTTTCAAGCCTTACAAAACATCCCCCTGCGCAGATCCGCTTTCTTTGACGACCGGCTCCGGGAGGCCCGCGCCGCCATCAACAAAGCTTGTCGTAAACTCTGGAGTCACAGCCTCAAAAAAAGCCGCCTTGATCTCCCCCTTCTGATCCTGGACGAAGCTCATCACCTTAAAAACGACGATACCCGCATCGCCTCCCTTTTCAGGGACGAGGGGGCCCATGCCGACGCGGACGAACTCTCCAAGGGGGAGTTGGCAGAATCTTTTGCCCGCATGCTTTTTCTCACCGCCACCCCCTTTCAGCTGGGTCATCATGAACTGATCTCGGTCCTGGAAAGGTTTAAGGGCATCCAATGGGGCGGTAACTTTGCGCCCACCCTTAACAAAAACGCCTATTCCCAGACCCTCGAACAACTCCTCAGCGCCCTCGACTTCGCCCAATCTGCTGCCATGCAATTTGACACCGCCTGGGGTCGGTTGACCTCCGACGACCTTATCATCGGGGGACAGGCGTTTGCCGATTCCTCATCCTGGTGGGAAAAAGTCCTCACCCAAGACCCTGACACTGACCCCGGCAAAGAAGCCAAACGCTGTTTCCTCTTTCTCCAAGACAAGATGAAAACCGCCGAACGACTCCTTTCCCCTTGGGTGATCCGGCACATCAAACCCCGTACCCTTAAGTTCGATACCACCACCATCGACCGCCGCCTTCGCTTCAACGGCCAAAGCGTTTTGCCCCACAAAGATCCCTCTACCAACAAGGGCCTTGAAATGAACCCCGACTGCTGGCTGCCCTTTCTCCTTGCCGCCCGCGCGGTGGCCGTCTCCCCCGAATCCCGACCGGTATTCTCGGAGGGAC
>JAKQGS010000007.1 GCA_029556045.1 Pseudomonadota bacterium
GAGCCCTTTCAAGTTGTTGGTCTCAACCCCAAATAGTCCTATAGTTTCCGTCGATTGGCCAAACGATGAAGAGGCGTCCGCCCCCTTACCCCGCGCCTTCTCCATGGATTCCATGCCAACTCCCCCGGTTACGGTGCCGGACTTTCCGGCACTTCATGTATAATGAAGAAATCGTGGAACACCAAGGCAGATTCTCGATAGGAGCGACCTATGAAAAGGAGCGCAAATCCCATTATTTGGCTGATCACCGGAGCCTGTCTGGTGGCCGTCGGCACGGTTTGGTTCCTACGCTCCGGCATTCTGGGCCTGGATCTGCCGGAGGTCAAAATGACCAATCCCACCAAAGAGAGCAGCGTCAGTAAGGCGCCATCTTCGGTTTTCTATCGCTCGATCGGGGATTCCACTCCGGTTGCCGGGGAAAGTGGTGGTACGTCCACTGGCAGCGGCGGTTACACCGTGGAAATCGGTGTTACCCATAAGGAAACTGAAGCAAAACGGATGGTGGAAGAATTCGCCAAACTCGGGGTGGACGCCTACTACACCCCCCTGCACTTCCACGGCAAGGTGGTGTTTCGGGTCCGACGGGGTGTTTATGACGACCGTGCAACCGCGGAGCAGGAGCAGTCGCTGCTACAGGCCAAAAATGTCAAGGGAACCGTCCAGAGGATGTAATCTGAATTTGGTTATGGTAAGTATACGTATTATTTCAATTCTTTCACATGATCCACCTGGCCATCACCATCAAAGTCATAGATCTCCGCCTTCACGGTGACGCCATCATCCCCCATGACCTGCAGCATGTCCGCATGGCCATCGTAGTTAAAATCCCAACTTCGGTATTTGGTCTTTTGGGCTTTGTCCGTGTCCTCATCTGCCTCGGCGACATCGAGATTTTCCTCCCAATGCCGCACCTGGTTGGGCCAGGGATTGGCCTGTTCCTGCACCGGACCTGACTTCAACATCGTCTCAGCAGTTTCCTGATCCGGGATCTCGGCTGCTGGCCGGGGCGTTGTGACGCAGGCGCCCACGAGCATCACGACCAGCACCAGCTGGAGCAGCCCCCACCATCCATGGCCTTGTGTCTGCTGGATTTTTTCCATTCCGGTTTACCCTCCGCTCGCTATGGTGCATCGCCAGAACCTGTGTTACATACATACGTTTGATCGGCATTTTCCGTCATGATTCAAGCATCTGCGTATGCTGTTAGGGTTTATTATTCATGCATGATCCCAAATTTATTAGAAATTTCTGCATTATTGCCCATATTGACCATGGCAAATCCACGCTGGCGGACCGCCTGATCGAAGCCACCGGCGCTCTGTCACTGCGGGAAATGACCGACCAGGTTCTGGATAGCATGGATATCGAAAAGGAACGGGGCATCACCATCAAGGCCCAGACGGCATCGATGGAATACGAGGCCGCCGATGGCCATACCTACCTGTTGAACCTGATCGACACACCGGGACACGTCGACTTTAGCTATGAAGTGTCACGCAGTCTGGCCGCTTGCGAAGGGGCTCTGCTGATTGTGGATGCCTCGCAAGGGGT
>JAKQGS010000019.1 GCA_029556045.1 Pseudomonadota bacterium
TGGTTGTTGAACTTGATCCAAAATGCGCTGAGCAATTCCTTTGCCCATGGGCGGGTGATAGTGCCATTTTCAAGTTCGCGGGCATAGAAAGGATAAAAATAGCGGTCCAGGTGACCTGGATTCATAGCGTCCCAGCCGTTGAGTTCGATGATCGTCCCGAGATGCATGAACCAATACATTTGCAGGGCTTCCCAGAAATCCCGCGGGGCATGGCGGGGAACATTCATGCAGTTAGTTGCGATGCGTTCGAGCTCTTTTTTGCGAACCGCATCGCTTTCGGTTTTCGCCATTTGAGAAGCCAGCTCGGCATGACGCTCGGCAAAGATCACAATGGCATCACAGGCAATGCTCATGGCTTTGAGCTGCTCGCTCTTTTTTGTTGCCTCAGGGTCATTTTTAAAATCAAGGGAAGCCAGGGAATCGGAAATCTCTCTCTTGAAATCCTCCATCCCCTTCGAGTAAAACTTGCCATCGAGTGTGGTATGCCCGGGGGCACGCTGCTCCATGAATTCTGTAAAGTAACCCGCGGCGTAGGTCGCCTGCCACGTCTCACCAATGTCCGCAAATATCCTATCCCGCATGGTGCGCCCGCGCCAAAAGGGGATGACTTTTTCCTTGTAGACTTCTCGGCATTTTTCCGATACCCGGTAGGGATTTTTATTCCGGCTATCCAGGATCTCTAGATCCTCCAGGGAATGGCAGTTCAATTCCGGGTAGGTCGATACGGATTTGGGATATGGGCCGCGCTCCCCCACAATCAGCTCATCTTTCCCGATATAAACACTTTGCTTTGTACAAAGTTCCTTGAATGCCAAAGCCCTGGTCATAGGCACAGAATATTTACCGAGGTTATCTCGATAAAAATCGGTGATGATTTCCGCCCTCTCATGACTGAGAGTAACCGGAGTCTCGAAACTCTCTTTTCTTAGCCTTTCGATTCTTTCATTCATATGGTTCTCAACCTCCAGCAAATACACTAAGGCCAAACAAAGCCAGCCTACCAGTCAATTCCTCCATCTGCTCGGCAGGTGGAGGATTCAGATGTGGCAAACGGTAAGTCAACCCGAAGCGCGAATACTTTTGTTGGGCTGTGGCATGGTAAGGAAGCAGGTTCACTTCCAGCTTTTTGGGTAGCCCAGCCAGGAATTTTCCGGTGGCTTCGATATTATCCGGCGTATCATTGATGCCAGGAATAATCGGGATGCGGATGATTGTCTCCGTATCCTGCTCGGAGAGCCATGCGAGGTTCGACAGCACGATGTCACTTGAAACACCGGTGTACTTCCTGTGCAGTTCGGGGTCAATCATTTTAAGATCAAAAAGAAAGAGGCGGGTAAACGGCACTGCCGACTCTAATACCTCCCGGGGTGCGAACCCGCAGGTATCCACAACTGTATGAATATCCATTTCCCGGCATGCCTTCAGCGCTTCGATCAGGAATTGAGGTTGGGCAAGCGGTTCCCCGCCGGAAAATGTAACCCCGCCGCCGGATTCATCGAAGAAAAGGGCGTCCTTCTCGATTTCTTTGATGAGTTCGGCGACTGTAATCTCTCTGCCCACTAACTCTCGAGCATCAGCCGGACAGACCGGCACACACTTCCCACACAGGGTGCATCTATCGGAGTTCGCAACATAGCCCTCCGGGGTATGCGAAATAGCCCCTTCAGGGCAGGCTTCGACGCAGGTAGCGCAGCCAATGCAGCGCTCTGCTCGGTAGAGCAGCTCTTTATCGGCAGATTGGCTTTCGGGATTAT
>JAKQGS010000034.1 GCA_029556045.1 Pseudomonadota bacterium
GGCAAAACCACCACCATCCGCACGATCTTTGGGTTTATCCATCCTACCCAAGGAGAAATCCTGTTCGACGGCAAGCCCATCGTGACGGGTGACCGGGTCCGCATTGGATATATGCCGGAGACCAACAAACTCCCCCAAACCCTGACACCGGTAGAATGCCTGAGTACCCAATTGAAGCTGCTTAAGCCCGGGGGCCTGGCTGGCCGGGAAAGGGATCGACTGGTTGAAGGGGCACTTCAGGGTGTGGGATTATGGGGGCACCAGCACAAGAAAATCGGGCAATTGTCCAAAGGCATGGGACGCCGTCTGGCTTATGCCATGGCCACCATCCATCACCCCGAGTTGATCATTCTGGACGAGCCGTTTTCCGGCCTTGATCCCCTGGGACGCCAGCACATCATCAGCCTGATCCATGATCTCAAGGCACGCGGCACGTCCATCATCCTCTGCACCCATGAGTTATGGTCGCTGGGCAACCTTTGCGATCAATTGCACATCATGAACAAGGGGGAGCTGGTGTTTTCCACCTTGGATCCATCCAAAGCCGGTGATCCACAACCAAAACGGCAATTCTACGAGTTAACGATTTCCGGTGCCAGCGAGTCGCAGTTGAACAGCCTGCGTTCCAGCCACCATCTGCCCCCCTGGAGCCATTGGGAATCGGAGGGCTTTCTCACACAACTGCACTTCGACGCGTATGGGGATGCCACCGCGTGGTTTCAGACTTGTATGACCCAAGGGCTTGTCATCACCAAATTTGACCTGCGCAGCTCATGGGATGAAAAGAGTCTTGTGACTTACTTTGACGGAGGCAACAACTGATGCGCCCCTATTTAACCATTGTCCAGGAAACCCTGTTGACGCTGCGCCGCGACAAACTGTTGGCTCCAGCCCTCATCGCCGGTGTTCTCTTCACACTTCTCGCCGCACTGGTGGGATACTGGGGCATCGAAGAGTTCGGCAAAATTCTCTATGACCTCGGAGGACTGGGTTACCATATCACCGGCGTGGTGGTGGCCATGTTTTGGGGCACCAAAATGATCAGCGACTCCCGCCAGTCAGGTTACTGGGAAGTGCAACTTGCAGCACCGCTGCGTCGCACCACCTGGATTATCGGCAAATTTACGGGATTGATTCTGAGTCTGTTGCTGCTGGCGGTGATCTTGCTGGCGGTGTGGCATGTGATGCTGTGGTATTTTGGCATGCGGCCTTTTTATGCCAAACAGTGGCAAATCTTCGGCATGTTAACCCTGGGCTGGTTTATCATGGCGGCCGTTTCCGTTCTTTTTGCCTCGCTAACCTCACAGGCATTGGCCCTGTTTTGTTCGTCCGCCATGTGGATTGCCGGTCTGTCGTCCTCATCCATCGCCGCGGCACTGTCACCGGAAACTCCGGAGATCATGCGATCGGCGGTGGAAGGTCTTTCCCGCTTTTGGAACCTGCATCTCTATAATTTCATCGACTACGCCACCAGTCGTGATCCGTTACCGATGGATCAGGTGCAAATGCGGCTGGGGTTTGGGGTTTGCCTGATTATTGTATTCCTGGGCGTCGCTTCGCTGTTTTTTTCCCGTAAGGATCTGGCGAGTTCATAAACCTTTGATTCCAACAGTAACAACCCTGATTTATTGATCTTAAATTTTTTATTTTAACTTTGCGCAACCTTCTGCCGATGCTGCGGAATGACGGGAGGTTGAGCCAACATTGTCGACTCCTTCCCCCATTCGTTTTATCGATTCACCTGGAGGAAACCATCCATGACACGTATTTTGATTTCATCCCTCTTTTGTCTGGGCCTCGTTACCGGCTGCGGTTCATCCGGCTCATCACGCGAAAACGGCTCGGGAATCACTGCCGACAGCTCCATCATCCAGGATGAGTCCCTACGCAAGGAAACCATGAGCGCTACGGTGAGTGAGGGAATGGAAGCCATCGAAGATGCCAATAGCGACAGCGGCGCAACCGCTCTCCGCTTGGCGGAACCGGAGAATAATTCCACCTGGACACGAACCTGCGAGGAAGAAGATAAGACCGCCAAGGTGACCCTGACCGGTTCCATCGACAAGTCATTTACCAAATCCACCCAGCAGATCGAGTTCACGCGGTCCATGACCGGCGAACACAATGCCACCCGCGTCTGGAGTTATCCGGATAGCGACACCGCGGTCACCTGCACGGAAGGCGGCAAATTTGCCAAGATCGACTGGAGTGCAGATATCACCGGTCTGCAATTGGACGCTGAATTTAAACGCAGCCGGGAAATCAATGCCACCCACAAAGTTCTGGCCACCGATCGCACCCGTACCGCCAAATTATCCTTTAGTGCCGAAGGAACCCGGGAGATCAAGTGGACGTCTCAATCACTGTCGGATGACGGTGCCGTGCTCACCCGCACTAAGGAAATCACCAGTTCGACCGCTCGCACCCATGTCAAAGAAAACACCAAGGGCGAAAA
>JAKQGS010000067.1 GCA_029556045.1 Pseudomonadota bacterium
AACGCCACCGAGAACCGGACACCCTCAGGCAGGAACCAGCATCATCCATAGGATTACCGGTTGAAATTCACCAATCCCTTGCTATGCTGAACGAACGTTTGCAGGACTATCTGTGTTATCGTCACCCCCGCATCGTCACCCGTCGCTGGGGAGGAACCAGTGTGGATGGCGGCAGTTTTGCTGCCGGCAAACAGGCCGGCAGGGACTTGGCGTTGCATCAACCCCTGACGGGAACCCCGCAAAACCGCACCAAAACCATGCTGCTGCAAAGCAGTCGTTCTTAGGAGAAACATTCATGAATCTAAAAGCATCGTTTGACAAATATGAATACTACCAGAAATCCGTACAGCATCCGGGCGGTGATGCAGACTTCATCGAAAAGGCCTATTTCGAAGCACGGGCCAAGCGCCCCCGTATCCTGCGAGAAGATTTTTGCGCAGGTTTTGCCCTTTGTTGTGAGTGGGTGCGCCGAGATCCCGGAAACCAGGCCATTGGCGTTGATCTTGATCCGGAGCCGGTGGAATACGGCACCGCTCACTACCTGAGCACCCTGACGCAGGATCAGAAGAGCCGGGTTCGCATCATTCTCAATAACGTTTTAAATCCCGAATTGCCGACCGCTGACGTGATTGCGGCCCTGAATTTCTCCTACTACGGCTTTAAAAAACGCACCGATCTGCTGCAATACTTCAAGGCCTGCCGCCATGCCCTCGGCTCCAGCGGCCTCCTGGTTCTAGATTGTTTTGGCGGTAGCGACCTCAACGGCGCCAACGAAGCGGAAACCGTCCATGATGATTTCAGCTATTTTTGGGATCAGGAAAATTTTAATCCCATTACCCATGAAGCGATGTTTCACATCCACTTCAAACGCAAGGGCGAAAAAAAGCGCATGAGTGTCTTCACCTACGACTGGCGCGTTTGGACGATTCCCGAGTTGCGGGACCTGATGGAAGAAGCGGGCTTTAAGGAAAGCCGCGTCTACTGGGAAGGCACTGATGAAGACGGTGATGGCAATGGTGAGTTTGTCCGCAGCGAAATCGGTGAAGAGGGGTGTGAGTCCTGGGTGGCCTATATCGTCGGGCTCGCCTGACCCGACTTCGTAAAGGCGGATTCAATCAATGCAGTACGCGCCGCAGCTGCCCGGTGAGGCTATCCGCCCAAACCACCTGACGGTCGTCCACCAAAAATCCGGCCGCTTGCACCCAAATGGCCCTGTTTTCGTAGGGCTGGTTCCCTCCACGGTCAAGCCTTGCAATCGTGTTTCCTGATAGCCAATAGAGAAAGCCCCCGTTTTGAATCATCTGCACGACCCGAATGGGACTATGGGTCAGGCATTTCATGCTTCCTCCCAACAGCGATGACAATTCACAGATGCGCGTTGCATTGGAAAACGGTATTTGCACCAGTCCTACAAAAATTTTTCCCGCTGCCTCATCCACCAGAATCTGCGTGACCTGGAGAGGTCGCCCTTTATTAGTTCCCCACGTCTTAGCATCCGCGATCTTTTGCAGAAAACCCCCCCGACGGGATATGCGCACGATACGAGGATCAGCATTATTCGATCCGTTGGTTGATGTGATATAGAGGTGAGATGACGTGAGATCAAGATCAGAGACGCCATGAACTTTCGTCGCCAGTTGCTCCACCGGACTACCGGCTCGGCGCACCACACGAAGAGCAGCACCTGCCTCCCAATAAACTTCCCCACCACCAGCTATTATAACTCCAGGTCTATTCTCTCCGGCCGCAACCACCTCCGGGGAACCGTCTGGGGCCATGCGGAGAATCCGCCCATTCCCAGCATCAGATACAAAGAGATGGTTGCCGTCTGTGGCGAGGCGGATGATTTCAGAAAGTCCATCGATCACCGGTTTCATCGCCAGGGATTCAGGTTCGATCTGCAAAATACGGCCTGTCCCCGCCTCCGCCAAAAACCAGCGATTTTTTAAGTCAACCATCGCCCCGGGTCTTTGAAGACCCGATATCAGCACCTCAGGTCGTGCAAAGGGCTGAGCATAGGGGAATGGGCTGGCCTGTCGTTCCACATCTTCAGGTAGAGTTAAAGGGCCCCGCACGAGGGTGGATTGTACCTCGTCACTCCAAGCACAGCGAAAGCCGATGTTTTCCGAACGCCCGGTGGGCGGCGCTGCTACCCGGGCGCGGGTCCGCACGGAATAGGAAAAATCGAGAAAACCGCCTCCCCGCACCACCCGGTATTTTCCAGTCGCCGGACCCTTGGGGGAGGTTTTTCCATCGGCGGTGTATGGCCCGTACCAGTCGGCTGTCCACTCCGCCACGTTTCCTCCCATATCATCGATGCCCTCGGGGGTTCTCCCCGCGGGGTGACTGCCAACGTCCACCGGCCCGGTATGGCAAAAATCATGGACGAAGTAGTTCCCAAACTGGCAACCTGCACCCGTCTGCCCCCACGGATACTCCCGTGTTTCGCTTCCTGCCGCCGCCCGCTCCCACTCCGCCTCGGTGGGTAGACGCTTTCCGGCCCATTTGCAGTAGTCCACCGCACCCTGCCAGGTCACCTGCCGCATCGGCTGATTATCGGTGCCCTTCACGGGACGAAAGCCATCCCGTACCCGTTCGATCGGTTGGTTCTCATGGTGGTGAGAGGCTCCCCCGTGCGTCAGAAAGGTCGCAAACTCTTTGACCGTGACCTCCTGCTTATCAAGGCGAAAATCGGGCAGGTTCACATCATGCTGCGGCAATTGGTCGACAAACCAAACATCCCCGTAGGGACTGGCGGTGGTCTGGGGAAATCCCATTTTGAAGCTGCCCGCGGGAAATTCCACCATTTCTGTGAAGTCCACGCTCGGAGCTTGCGGCTGTGTGCTTTGACCAAATGTGAGCGAAGAGGCTCCCAAAATGCCGATCACAAGGCATGGAGTTGTCAGGGTTTTTTTCAAGATTCACCTCACTCTGGCAAGGACGATTTGGCGAGAAAGTCCCACATTTCCTGGTTCAGCTGGGGCTGCCAACGGTGACCAACATTTTCCAGCCGATGGTAGATCAATTCGTTGTCCGTCCATCCCCGCGCCCGCAATATGCTGACGATGGCGTCAGAACTTTCAACTTTCGCATCGGTATCCGCCACCCCGTGCATCATATGCAGTGGAGGACGCCCGGGGCGGGTATCTTGCCGCAATCGTTCGTCGTACCCGCGCTCCATAAAACCAGAATGCAAAGCCGCCGCCGCAAATACATCCCGCATCTCCATCGCCAGGATCAATGACATCGCCGCTCCACGCGATTGGCCCGTCGTATAGATCCGCCGCCGGTCGATGTTCACCTGCGTGGCAATGTCTTCGATGAGTTGACGAAAGTACGCAAAATCCGGATTTTGGGCCGGTTTGTTCTTCCAGTCCCAATCGGTCCACCAGGCCCATCGTTCCTCTTCATTGGGATCCGTGCGCCACTCCTGTTCCGGAAACACCACGACAAAACCATTGAGATCGGCCGTCCGCATCAATTCAGTGGCACTATAACCAAAAAAGATACTGACCCGATGCCCCACCAGATGAAATAGGAGCGGCGTCGGACGGGCTGGATTGTAGCTGGGGGGCACATACAGAATATGATGCCGATCCACCAATTTACTGGGATCGACTCCCGAAGGAACTTTCAGTACCCCCTGGTAAAAACCAACCCGATGACGCTCTCTGCCCGCCTCCTCAGCAAGAACCAGAGACGCAACGTCAGATGATGACGAAGTGCCGTGTTTGCAACCAAGGCTCAGAAAAGCCAATAGAAGAGTCTTTAACATTGGAAATCTCATGGATACCTCAACGCGACCGGACAAATTATTCCATACCACCTGCAGCGCCGATGGTGTTTTGACGGCCATACCTAGAAGCCATTTCTAAACTCCAGATGCTAGGCGTCGAGGAGCGGCGGCGCGGAGTTTACGCCCTGGTAAATGAGCACCGGCGCGACGAAGACAACAACGCAGATGGAATTTAGAAATGACTTCTAGTCATATTGGACAGCAGTTGCGACTTGCACTGGCTGAAAATTTTCAAAAAAAATGGCTTCGTGTATTGTAACCTATTTTCATCGAACAATGCAAAAAGCCGGAGATCGTTGGTACGATCTCCGGCTTTATTATGCCAATCCCTTGTAGGACGGGTGATTAGTAACGCGGCTGGTAACCATGGTAGTTTTGACCATAGTTATAGTAGTTGTAGTCGTTACCATGCCAGTAAGCCAATTGGTTGCGCTGGTAACGGTGGTAGTAACACTTGCGCTGGGGATGCCATACGCGACCCATGTGCTTGTAATAAACGCGGTGATGTTTGGTTGCAAACACCGGACGGCATTTTTCATAACGCAGATCTACACGCTTGGAGTAATCAAAGTTCGGGCTGTCATAGGATTCCCGATAGCTCATTTGATATTTGTAGCATTCCTGCCCACCGTAACCCCAGTGAAAGCTTTCGGTGGAGTTTTCGCTGATCTGATCATCCGCCACTACCGGTACAACGCTGTTTTCGGATGTGAAGATTTGATCTTCCTGAGTGGCTATGGCGTCTTCGGCAGCGCCAAAGTTACCGGCGGTGTTGGTGGCTTTGCCATCGACAGACCCGTCTTCGTTGGCTTGCACGAGGAAAAATTCCGGCGCATTGACTTCTTTGAATTCTTCAGCGGTGGGAACCTTTTCGTCATTTTTCTTGCCCTGTCCACAGGCGGCCACCACAGCCAGTCCTAAAACCAAACTTGCGACTTTAATTTTCATAGATCTCTCCTCGTTTATGTTGCTGACAACAAATTAAGAATCATTTTGTTTTGTTGAAATCGCTTTATAAGCGCGATAGAAACGCAATATATTATCAAATTTAATATCTGTCAACATTTTATTAAAGTTTCAATAAAATATTTTATAAAAAGTGATTATCATTGGTTATTTTGAATCACACGTTTAATATAACAGCAGCTCCAAGATGTGAGGAATGCCGATGCCACTATTAAAAGGTCTTAAAATCATTGACTTAACCAGGGTCCTAGCCGGCCCCTATGCCACCATGATTCTCGGAGATCTGGGAGCGGAAGTTATCAAGATAGAGCCCATCGATGGGGGGGACGAAACCCGCCATTGGGGCCCGCCCTTTCGCAACGATGGCATGGCGGCTTATTTTGCGGCGGTGAATCGCAATAAAAAATCGTTAGCCTTGAATCTTAAATCCTCCGAGGGGCGCGACATTCTTTATCAGCTCATCAGAAATACCGATGCCGTGCTGCACAACTACCTGCCCATCACGCAGGAAAAGTTGGGGATCGGGGCCGATAGGTTGCAGGATCATAACCCGCGCCTGGTGGTG
>JAKQGS010000083.1 GCA_029556045.1 Pseudomonadota bacterium
CCCCCGATCAAAATCAATTTCGTTCTGAGGTTTGGATGACGAGCTCGCATCTTCTCGTAAGCTTCCACCAGAGTGCGAATGTTTTTGCGTGGCTCCAGGCTACCCACGTAGAGGATGTAACCCTCACTCGGAAATGCTTCTGAACTCTGTGCCTGGGTCTGCCCCTCCAGCAGTTTTTCATCCACAGCCCAATAAATCAGATTCACCTTGTCTGCTTCAACCCGACAGAACTGCAGGAGATCGTTGCGGGAATTATTGCTGTTGGTGATAATACGAGTGGCTCTGCGGGCAAGTCGCGGTATGACAAGATTATAAACCGTATGGAAGGTATAACTATACCATTGGGGATTTACGACAAAACAAAGGTCATGGATATGGACGACCGATCGACCGCGATAAAATAGCGGCGCCATATTTGCCGGTGAATGCAGAATATCGATGCGATGCCTCCGTGCCAGACGCGGTAGGATGACCTGCTCCCACCAGTGGTTTCGGAGGTTTTCACCTTCTTTCAAGCGGGATGGCACCACCGTGACATTGGGATAATCCCAATCCTTGTTACCCAACTCGCTGGCACCCGTGAAAAGAAAGTATTCGTTTTCCCGGTCAATCATCACCAGGGTTTTTACAAGATTGTAGGCGGCCCGCTGCACGCCCGTTCGTTTTGCCACCAGGAAGCGACCATTAATCCCAATTCTCATATTGTCGCTCCTATGGCCTGAGTCTTGGGTGCTTCCAGACACTTCTCATAGACTGCCAGGGTATCGTCAGTCATGCGCTCCCATGAAAACTTCTTGGCATGCCTCAGCCCATCATCCCGCAGTCTATTGCGGGTTTCCTGATCGGAAATTCCTCGCTCCAAAGCTTGAGCAATGGCTTTGAAATCGAAAGGATTGGTGAAGAAAGCATGATCCCCCACAACTTCGGGCAAGCTGGAAGATCTAGCCACGACTACGGGGGCACCACAGGATAACGCCTCCAGCGGTGGCAACCCAAATCCCTCATAGGTGGACGGATAAACAAACAGGTCGGTCATGGAATAGACCGCCGGCAGATGTTCCTCCTCGATAAACTTGGAGAAAAAGATTTTATGCTTTTTGCCATAATTTTCCGCAATACGGATCAGATTACGATCGATCGGGCAGGCCAACACCAACGGAATATCAATATCCGCATAACAATAAGCCCGTACCAATTGATGCACGTTTTTGTGGGGTTTGTTGTTGGAAACGCAGAGGATAAAGCGTTCCGTAAGGCCATATATATCCCGCACGTATTCCAATGCTTCGGGATCATGCACCGGCTGGTAATGTTCAGACACCCCATTGTACGTCACAAATATCTTGTCCGCCGGCAGTCCCAAGGCCCGCACGATTTCCTGTTTACTGAATTTGCTGACCGTTAAAATATACTGAGATCGGTGGATACTGCTTCGCACAATCACCTGATAATAAAACTGATGCAGCGGTGTATAGTATTGCGGTAGCACCAGGTGATTCAAATCATGGATGGTCATCACCATTTTGCATGGCACCACCAATGGCGCCACAAAAGAAGGGGCATGAAACAAGTCGGAGCCCATGCGCTTTAATGCGCGGGGAATTTCCCACTGCTCACGAAAGGAAATCCAATTGGCCTTCACATGTTCAAAACGGATATTGGCGGGCCAATCCATGGACTCCAACGGTGAGCCAGGGTTGACCAGAATATCAAAATGATGGGAAGTGCCGCGATTTTTAATCCCCTTGAGGAGATGGTAGACGTACCGGGCGATACCATGCATCGTGCCGGGGCGAATCATTCGCGCATCAATGGCAATTCTCAATGTTGTCCTGCTCCCTGCGATTACAAGCCGCGCCAAATCCAAATTCTTCAAGCGCGTCAACTTCTTACAGTATCCGAATTCATAGGCAAATTCCATGAACGAAGTCGGAAATAAGCCCAAACGCTGGTCCAAAAGAAAGGACTATCTTTTACTTTTCATAGTACCAATAAAAAAAGCGGGTTATTAACCCGCTTTTAATCGTTTTTAATGTTTTCAATTTAAAATGCAAATCCCAGCTCAAGGCCCAGTTCCAATCCGCTCATGAAGCGACGACGCATCGCCTCGCGATCAACCTCCGGAGTGGCCGCTGAACCGTCTGTCAGCTCTTTATTATCATCCTCGAACTGCCCATCAAAATGGCGGAGGCCGGCAAAGGCTCCAGCTGCAAACGGCCAGTTGGCGGCGACATAGCGGTACCCGGCACGGGCATGCCCAGCCGCCCCCTTGCCAATCACATTATGACGAATCCGACCGTCAGCGTCCCTGACCGCATCGGCGTTCAAAGCCAATTCACCGGTCGGCGTTCTGTTCCAACGGGTTTCCATGGTCCGCAGACCAGCTCCCACAGACCAATACCCTCCGGACATGGCAGTGCCATTGGCATAGTAGGCATAGTGAAGGCCGATTTCAGAGCCCTTTTCCAGCACAAAGGTATCCCCGTTATGATCCTCAATTTCCTTGTCGGAATAGATGTCCCGCTTGCCGATTCCTGTCAGTTCGAGGGTGAGCCCACCAGCGCCGCCAAGGTTGTACTCCCCCTTGAACGACGATTCACCCATTCCCGCGGAAAGCGGTGTCAGAATGAAGGTGCGATAGCCTTTGCCCCCACTTCTCGACGAGGACGAATTGATGGTGGACGATGGTGGGCCACCAGGGGCCGCATGCATCACCCCACTGAGCAGAGTACCCGTCAAAATCGCCCCTTTCAGTCCCAGGGTCCACAGGTTGGCGCTTATTTTCATGGTCTCTCCTGTCATAGATAATTCAATAGGGTGCTTACGCATTCATTTTACCCTGAGGATCGGTCGGCACTCAAACCGACGGCTAGGCAAACCGTGTAATATCCTGTGAAAATGCAGTCGATCCGGTGAGTTAATATTGTTATGATACACCTTCGCAGTAACGTTAAAACGAGGAGTCAGCCATGTTGGTGATTGCGCACCGGGGTGCCAACAAAGAAGCACTGGAAAATTCCTGGCAGGCCTTTGAGCTTGCCATCGCGGCTGGAGCTGAGCGTATTGAACTGGATGTACATTTGACCCGGGACCACCACTTGTTGGTGATGCACGACACCTCATTGCACCGGATTCTCGGCTCCAACCGATTGATCGCGGAGTGCAACCGCTCAGAACTCGCTGAGCTGCGACTGCAAAATGGTGAGCCTATCCCATTCCTGGACGAGGTCTTCGCACGTATTTTACCCCGTTGTGAACTGAACGTGGAAATCAAAACCCCGAGCCCTTTAGCTGCAAAACTTGTGGCTGATCTCATTCGCACCCATCAGGCCACCGCTCGTGTCGTTGTCTCATCTTTTTCAGCTGTGCCATTGAACTGGCTGGCTGATCACGCGCCAAAAGTCCAAATTGCCTGCCTATGGGGGGATGATATCCTATGGGAACAGTTGCATCTCTATAGCCCATTGAACTTCATGCAACAATGCCGCTCGCAAATACTCCATCCGCAGGCTTCGTTCGTCACGGAAAATTTGATGGATCAGGCCCGCAACCGCGGCTGGAAAGTCTATCCTTATGTAACAATGAAGGATGAGGATGTTGATCGCGAATCCCTTTGGACCCACTTACGAACATTGGGGATTGACGGACTTTGTACAAATTATCCGCGGGAGTTCAAAGCTTGGCTAGGGCGGATCGAGGAGGAAGAACGGGCATTAGCCACCTTGGCCTCAACCACCCATACCCACACAATCAAGGGTGGGGCAGGTGGTTTCCTCTGATTCAATTTCAATGGTGGCGTGCATATTACCCTGGGAGGTGATGGCCTCCCGCACTTTTTCCTTGATGGCATCCGCCTCCAGCAGGGTATACCCCTTTCCCAACACAACATGCACTGACAACACATGGCGGTCTCCATCAAGAGACCACAGGTGTAGGTCGTGAATACCCACAACACCGGGCACCTGACGCATTTTAGAATACAGGGACTGAACATCCACCCCTTCCGGAGACGCTTGTAAAAAAAGCTTGATAGCACTCAGGAGGCTTCGCACGACGCCTCGGAGAATAAACAACGAAAACGCCACCGACAAAATTGGGTCCAGTATTGGCATATCCACAAATGCCATGACTGCTCCCACAATCAGCACAATCCCCCAGCTCATCACGTCTTCCATCAGATGCCAGGAAATAACTTGCTCGTTGAGGGTATGCCCCTTGTGGGTACGCCAGGCCATGAAGCCATTAACCGCCACACCAAGGCAGGCCAATATCACCATACCCTGTGCATTGACCGCCTGAGGATCAAACAGACGGGGCACCGCATGAACAAGAACCAGAATGCTACCCACAACCAGAGTCACCCCGGTCACAACAGCTGAGAGCAGGGAATAACGCCGGTAACCATAGGAGTATTGCTGGTTGGAAGCCTGGCGCGACTTGGTTTCAAAAAACCAGGCGCTGGCCAGCGACAAACTGTCACCAAAATCATGCAAGGCCCCCGACATAACGGCGACACTGCCGGTAAAGATGCCTCCAAAAAATTGAATGATGGCGAAGGTAAAGTTCAGTAAAAGCCAACTTGATATTTTTGACGGCGTGATGATCATGATGATGCCCGTGGGAGGGCCCATGGTGGTGATGATGGCCTTCCCGCAGCACGCTGTGATGATGGTGCCCACCGTGATGAGAATGCTCCTCACAGGAGTCTCCCGATTGAACATGATGGCCCTCAGCATTCGGTGACATTGACCGCCAAGCCTCCCCGAGAGGTTTCCTTGTATTTTGTTTTCATATCTGCCCCTGTCTGACGCATGGTTTTAATAACGCTGTCGAGGGACACATGAAAATTTCCGTCGCCCCGCATCGCAATACGGGCAGCATTGATGGCCTTGACCGCTCCCATGGCATTGCGTTCAATGCAGGGGATTTGTACCAGCCCCCCAATGGGATCACAGGTCAATCCCAGGTTATGTTCCATACCGATTTCCGCAGCCTGTTCTATCTTTTTGAAAGTCCCTCCGAGAGCAGCCACCAAACCACCGGCAGCCATGGAGCAGGCAACCCCGACTTCTCCCTGACATCCAACTTCAGCTCCCGAAATCGAGGCGTTTTCCATGTACAGGATACCAATGGCTCCTGCGGTCAGGAGAAAGGAATTTACACCGTCTGTGGAAGCATCCGGGCAAAAGCGCAGGTAATAACGTATTACCGCCGGGATTATCCCGGCTGCACCATTGGTGGGCGCCGTCACCACACGTGAACCGCTGGCATTTTCTTCATTGACCGCCAACGCGTAGAGATTGACCCAATCCAGGATAGTCAGGGGATCCTTAAGTGCCGACTCGGCCTCCCGAGTGAGGCTGGCCAGGAGTTGCGGTGCCCGCCGACGGACCTTCAGTTTGCCCGGTAAGACACCTTCACGCCGGCAGCCGCGATCGATGCACTGATCCATCACGCCCCATATCTTCTGCAACCCGGACACAATTTCCGCTTCGGTTCGCCACTTTTTCTCGTTTTCCAGCATCAGCTGCGGGATGGTCAATCCATACTGTTCGGTGAGAGCATGAAGTTCATCCGCCGTCTTGAACGGATAGGGGATCGGCGTGGTGTCCATCTTCAGGCGGTCTTGTTCCGCGGTTTCCTGATTAACGACAAAACCGCCTCCAATGGAGTAGTAGGTCCGTTCGTGAATGACTTCGCCTTGAGAATTCATCGCCATAAAACGCATGCCATTGGGATGCAGGGGCAATATTTTGCGTCGCAGGAAAACAATATTTTCCTGTTCGTCAAACCCGATTTCCAGGCGACCCTTCAGTTTGATTTTCTTTTGCGTGCGAATGCCTTCCAGACGAGCGTCGATTGTATCCGGATCAATTTTGTCCGGTTCCTCTCCCTCCAAGCCCAGCATAACGGCTTTATCGGTGCCGTGACCGATACCGGTTAAAGCCAATGAACCGTATAACTCGACCACGACCGCGGCGGTGGACTCAAGCAGCCCCTTTTCTTCCAGCCCCATCAGAAATCGATTGGCAGCCCGCATCGGACCGACGGTGTGAGAGCTTGATGGCCCGATACCAATTTTAAACATGTCAAAGACACTGATAGCCATGCTCAACCCTCTGACAAGGATTTACAACTCCACCTGAATCCCGATTTCCACAACCTGTTCGGGGGGAATCTTGAAATAGGTTGTTGCCCGCTCCGCATTTCGGGACATCACAGCAAACAGCTTTTCCCGCCAAATATGCATACCAGGGCGCGGGGAAGCAATCAGAGTTTCCCGACCGAGGTAGTAGGTGACTTCCTCATCATCGATCACCAGATTTGGATGATAGGCCTGTTTAATCGCCTTGGGAACATTCGGAGTGTCCATATATCCGTAACGGACTTCCAGCCGGAAAAAACCTGATCCGACGTCTTCAATGGTCACCCGCTCCTCATCACTGACATAGGGCTGTTCTGCGGTTTTCACCTTGAGTATCAACACCTGACGATGCAATACCTTATTGTGTTTGACGTTATGAACCAGCGCCGGCGGGGTCCCTGCAAAGGTGCTGTTCATGAAAACGGCGGTCCCGCTGATGCGATGGGGAGGCGACTTTGCCAATTGCGCCTGGAACACCTCAAACGGCATGGCAGTGGCCACCAGGCGATCTGCCAGAATCCGCCGCCCCTTGCGCCAGGTTGTCATCAGCACCAAAATGCTGGCACCAATCATAAAGGGAAACCATCCCCCCTGGAAAAACTTAATCAGGTTGGCGGCAAAAAAGGCCACATCGATAATCAGAAAAAATAGAACCACCAATATGGCCACCAAGCGGCTCCATCGCCAGATGTCCCGCGCCACAAAGTAGACCAGGATCGTCGTGATCACCATGGCTCCGGTTACCGCCAGACCATATGCGGTGGCCAAAGCGCTGGATGTGCGAAAAAACACCACCAGCCAGATGGTTGCCCCTAATAAAACCCAGTTGATAAACGGCACATAAATCTGACCGATCTCCTCCTTCGACGTATGATTGATGGCCAATCGTGGGAGGTATCCCAATTGAACCGCTTGTTTTGTGAGTGAATAGGCCCCAGAGATCAAGGCCTGTGAAGCGATCACGGCGGCACCGGCAGCCAGACCCACCATCCAGTAGAGGGCCCATTCGGGTACCAATCGGTAAAAGGGATTGGACGCAGCTTCCGGATTTTCGAGTAACAGTGCGCCTTGGCCATAATAGTTTAATACCAAGGAGGGTAACACAACATATAACCATCCCATGCGAATGGGTTTTGCCCCAAAGTGCCCCATATCCGCATAAAGAGCTTCACCACCCGTCACCACCAGTACCACAGACCCCAGGATCGTGAAGGCGTGCCATTGATTATTTAAAAACAGCTGTAACGCATAATACGGACTTATTGCCTGCAGCACTTCCGGATGATGGGCGATGCCGATAATTCCCAAGATCCCAATGACGGTGAACCATACGAGAATAAAAGGTCCAAAAATTCTCCCCACCTGACTGGTGCCACGGGATTGCATCAGGAATAGACCGCACAGAATCAAGATCGTTATGGGGATGACGTAAGGTTGAAAAAGTGGGGTTGCGAGCTCCAGTCCTTCTACTGCGGAAAGTACCGAAATCGCCGGCGTGATAATGCCGTCACCATAGAGGAGTCCGGCACCGAAAAGCCCCAGCAGCAGGAGCAACTTACGGCGATCTTTGGTTTGCCCATTCTGAGTGGTCGGGTGCGTCAGCGAAACCAAAGCCAGTACACCGCCTTCCCCGCGGTTATGCGCCCGCATAACAAAAGCGGTGTATTTCAGGGTAATGACCAACACCAGCGACCAGAAGATCAGTGACAGAACACCGTAAACATTCAAAAGATTGATGGGCAAAGCATGAGCACCATGAAAGCACTCACGCAAAGCATAGAGTGGACTGGTGCCGATATCGCCATAGACAACACCCAACGCTGCCAGAGTCAAAGTGGCCTGATACCTCAGGGGTTGTTTCGCATCTGAACTTGTGGTCAAGAGTATCCTCGCAGACTTGAGGTCATCGGTTGCCAAGGAGGAGGTAGGCTCTTCCTTGGTCAACGGAGCCGAATAAGGCCGAATTGGGTAGCATAAGCGACCCATGGGAAAAATACAAATATCGAGTCATTTTACCCAAATACTTTTATCTGTACAATCAATAAGTTAAGCAGAGAGCGTCCGGATCATGGATGGCGTCCGATACAAAAAAATGCCTCGTTTTTGACGAGGCATTTTGTATCAATTTGGTAGCGGGGGTAGGATTTGAACCTACGGCCTTCGGGTTATGAGCCCTTAATCGGTTGTTTTAATTAATCTTTGCGGGACTCGGAGTTACCGGGATTCTAGAATAAGCATAGGACATTATGGGTAAAAGACAGGCAAGTTGAGTAAAACATAGGCAAGGCATGTAAACGAATTAACGGCGACATGGCGGCAATTCAGACCAAGCAGTTTAGCAAATGCCAGTCGGTTCCTTTTAACCATAAAATACTCGAAACAACCGCCCGATTTCTATGGCCTCATTAGAAGGATTCAGATAATCACGTGCATCCTGGGGATGTCCTAGCTGAAGTCTCTTGAGAGAAAGAATTTTTTCACTTGATGCAGCATCAAATATAATACCCGCTACGATAGTTATCGCAGTCTGCGGGCCAATAATCGTAAAATTATTCGGATAAGAAACTGCGCCAGGGACTTGGACCTTTCCCTCAACCAAATCAAAGTGCGCATTCATCAACTTACCCAAAAAATGCAAATCTTCATCCTCAATATTCATTAGAATTCGAAGCAATTTGGAATTAGAACTACCGATTGATAACTCATCCTTGATATCTCTACCGATCAGCAAACCCATAAGTGAAATAGCGGTTGGAGATGCAGCCAACAAAGCACGTTGCGCAGCAAGAAAAATAGCTTCTGCTTTATCCCCTTCAAGACTCGCTTCTATTATTCCCCAGACCGTTTCATCGTCGACTTTACCCTCTGTATCGTATCCCTTTCGCGCGGCAACGAAGAGTCTTGTCAATCGAGTTTCGCCTAGTTTCTGGTAGGCTTTGCTTGCCAGCTTTAATGCAGCAGGCACTTTTGACAGCAGGGGAGAAACTTGTTCAATAGTCATAACTCCGCGTTATCAACTCTTTTTAGATTTTTTAACAAGACGAGCATCTAATTTGACAACCATTGTACCACAATTTTCCTTAAAATACAATAATATACACAATTATTGACATTTTTCCTAAATATTTTGTCGAATTATGTCGATAAATTGTATAGTATTAGGCATGAGGAGAATTATGAACACTTCAATACAAATGACGCCAGAAGACTTAGGAGCCCTTAAAGATCATTTTGGCCTCCTTTCAGAGGATCATAATTCTTTAAATCTAGCTGAGCTCAGAAGCTTTTTGGGAGATACACTGACAAAAGCTGACTTAGCAAAAAGCTTGGGAATTAGTCGAACACGCTTATACGAAAAACAAGTGAAGCTCTCTAAAGAATTTATGAGAACGAAAATGATTCCAATTATTCAAACTGCTGATTTAGCATACGAGATCTTCAAAAATGAAGAATCTACACGCCGGTGGATTCTCTCGCCTAACAGCTATTTTTTTGGTAAGAGCCCTCTTGAAGTTTGCCTTTTAGGTGAGGGTCCAGAGCTTATTAATTTCCTAAACCGTAAGCTCGGGTACGACAATGACCAAAAAGCGAAATAAAAGTGGAATTGTAAAAAAAACTCCCCCCAAAAAAATCGCAAAAAAAACTTCCCCAGAAAGGTCAAGCATCCAACCTGAAATAGTAATTGCTGGACCGAATTCAATAATGACATTTGCCAGCGCAGCCGGTATCTCTAACCTTGAGAAAAGTTTAATTTTTCGTGAACATTACATAAAACAATCTGATATTCAAATATGCGTGGCACTAGAATCCATGCTTACCTCAAGCGCACCGGGCCCAAGTTATATAAAAGACATATCTAATAGTAGAATCTACAGAATAACATGCAATTCCAATCCCCTTGATGCGGGACTAACTTTTGCAAACGGCGGAAGAGTTAATGTTGGCATTTCTCAATGTTGCTCTGAAATGCCTAATCTAAGGGCTAGCTATGGAGTATATGTTGCTCTTGAAAAAGAGACAGCATTAGCTGAGGTAGGAAGTACCGGCTTGCCTTTTGCTCGCGGAGATTTATTCTACGAAATAACTCTACAAAAATCAGGTGTACTTAAAGTAATTGATTTCGATTCCGTCGTTTCGTTTATCGGCAGATCTCTTAGTGGGGTTAACCTTATGGCAGCAATACAGGATTCCCCTGCAGCTGCACTCTGGTGCCTCCAAAAATGGCCAAAACCTTCTCAGATAGTTGCAGAATGGCTCAGGGTACATTTATCTTCGAAATCTGATGGAATTATGTACCGCTCAACAAAAAATCCAAATGGTTACAATATATTTCTATTTTCTGATGGTCCTGCCAGCCTTAAAGGAAAATTTAATTATAAGACAATACCTCTTCCAGAGTGATATCCATTATTAGACAAAGAAATAAGTTCCAAATGCCTCGCCCGACATATGCCCAGGCGATTCTATAGACCGCAACTTAGCCAAATTAAAGAACCTCTTTTTTTAAGCATTTAATGCCCAGTATTTTTGAGTACGTGCATGCAACCGAGTGTATCGCCAAGTTTGCACGCTTTTTCTGCATACGCCCTATAGTCAGCTATGTTTCTATTATCGTAATTTATTTTTGCCAAAAGCCTACAAGCAATGGCTTCATTTTCGGCATTACATAATGACTCAACTTCCGAAAATTTATTGCGTGCACCACCCTCGTTATACTCCTCCCACAAGATGACAGCACACGAGTTCTTATGACCTCCATTGCAAGCTTTTGATGCCCACAATGTTGCTTCGGCTATTTTTTTTTCACTAAATTTTAAGGCTCCAGCGTGAGCGCAACCTCGCAGATCCCCTCCACGACAAGACTTGACGTACATGTTAAATGCCTTTTCTTTTTGCCCCGAGAGTTCAAAAATTATAGAGCAGGAAAGAGCCATCTTCCTGTTGCAAGCAATTGTTAAAATTTTTGTGGCCTCAGCCTTTTGTTCAGTCCCAAGCAGTGAGATTGCTAAGTCATAGCATGAATTCACTTTTCCTTTGTTACATTCGGCTTCCCAATCACCACGGTCGATTTCAGCATAGCTGATAGCACGTACTCTACTTTGCGTGTAATCAGACTCTGAAAATTGAAGCTTGTTCGCCTGGCACTCGATCTGGGCTTCACGCCAATATGCATTGTAAGTATATGATTGTGCGTGATACGTAGTCTTTGCTTGCGTTTCCTGGAGGGTCTCACCTCGAATCATTCCGCCTATGTAGTCCGTGTGTGAAACAACTCCAGACGAAAGATGTTGCTGAGACATCAAACGATCGTTCAAAATCTTCCACTCATTTCCAACACATATTTTTTCTGCCGTTTCCTTGATGCGTTGGGCAAGAATTAATTGTCCACTATCGCCACCACTTGATCGATAACCAACTTTTCCTCCACTTTGACTTTGTTCCACTATCCATACACTGGCCCAAGGCTCAGGTTGTGTGACACAGCCTATGAATATGCTTGTAACTAGTGCAATGCGTAACTTCATATTGACCAGCCTATAAAAGTTCATTCAATGGTATCGCTTTCACATTCTTTCCCATTTGTGGTTTTTAAATTGGCGACTGCCTACTACCCAAAATTCGCCTTTGATATTATCGGATAATGTCCGGAATTGCTGAGTGAGGGAATTAAGCAACATTTTCCCATATATAGGATGATAAAAAATCTCCTATGTCTTTCGAAGATTATAAAACTTCGTATCTGTCAGCTGATGGACAGTGGGTATAATCCTCCATCATTTCCCGGTGCACGCTGAAGTTAAATGCTCGCGTTCCCTATTTGTTCAAAAAATAGATTCCTACCGCCACAGCATAAAAAAATGGATTTGGATGAGATGTGGAGCTATTTCTCAATCTCAAGTCCATCTGAAATGAACCGGAAGCTAAATCACTACATGCAACATAAAGAAAGGGTCGATTCTGAGTCAGATTCTCAGAATGATGTAACCTAGGCGTACTCTTGATCGGCAATTTCAACCACAGATGTTTTATTCCAGGAGCGATTAATCCTGCCAAAATAAGCACTTATGTAGGCTAACCCTGAGGCTAAACGGCAGATTGACGGCAACGGTGCTTTTCAGGGGATTCACTTGAAAACAAGAACGGCCCCGATTTCTTCAATCGGAGCCGGAACTTATGTTGGTAGCGGGGGTAGGATTTGAACCTACGGCCTTCGGGTTATGAGCCCGACGAGATACCAGACTTCTCCACCCCGCGGTAAGACAGACCTTATAATGCAGGGGGGAGATGTTTGTCAACCTCTCTTATTTCAGCATGTTCAATGCTGACCCAGCCTTAAACCACCCGATCTGCTCCGCGTTATAAGAGTGCGACAGAGAGATCACCGATTCTTTCCCATCCGCGTGTTTGGCGCGGAGGGTCACAGGCTTGCCAGGAGCAAAGGAGCCGAGGCCTTCGATGCTCAAACGGTCGTTCTCCTGAATCAACTCGTAATCGGCGGGGTTGCTAAAGGTCAAAGCCAGCACGCCCTGCTTCTTCAGGTTGGTTTCGTGAATCCTTGCAAATGAACGCACGATGACCGCTGCCACTCCCAGAAAACGAGGGGACATGGCGGCATGCTCGCGGCTGGATCCTTCACCATAGTTCTCGTCACCAATAATAATCCAGCGTTTTCCAGCCGCCTTGTACTGACGCGCGACATTGGCAAACTCAAGACCCTTTTCACCCGTTAACACGTTGGTGCCCTTGCCCACCTCATTGGTGAAGGCATTGTTGGCGCCCAACAGCATGTTGTCGGAAATCCGATCAAGGTGCCCACGAAATTTGAGCCATTTCCCGGCGGGAGAGATATGGTCGGTGGTGGTTTTCCCTTTGGTTTTGGCCAGGACCAGGGCATCACTGATGTCCTTACCATCCCAGGGTTTAAATGGCTCCAACAGCTGCAATCGTTCACTGTCGGGTTTAACATCCACCGCCACGCTGCTGCCATCGGTGGGCGGTTCGATATAACCGGATTCTGAATGGACAAAACCTTTCGGTGGCAGTTCAAACCCTTCCGGATCTGCCAGACGAACCTCTTTTCCATCGGGGGTTTTGACGGTATCGGACTTGGGATCAAAGCCTAGATCCCCGGAAGCTGCATAAGCCACCACCATTTCAGGGCTGCCGATAAAGCCGAGAGTCTCGGGGTTGTCGTCATTACGGCCACGGAAGTTGCGATTAAAGGAGGTCACAATCGTGTTTTTCTCACCTTTTGGCATTTCATCCCGCTTCCACTGTCCGATGCAGGGGCCACAGGCATTGGCAAGGACGACGCCACCAAATTGCACCAGGGTGTCCAATTGACCATCCCGTTTGATGGTTTCATAGATCTGACTGGAACCTGGGGAAATATAAAAGATTGCTTTTGATTTAAGACCCGCCTCCAAGGCGCTCTTCACAATGCGCGCTGCCCGCGAAATATCCTCATAGGATGAGTTGGTACAACTGCCGATCAAAGCAGCGGAAACTTTGGTGGGATAACCCTCCCGTACCGCCTCTTCGCGTAACTTGGAGACCGGGCGCGCAATGTCCGGTGAGTGAGGTCCCACCAAATGGGGCTCCAGCTCGGAAAGGTTGATTTCGATCACTTCATCGTAATATTTTTTCGGATCCGCTTCCACTTCAGGATCCGCCCGCAGATGCTCACGGAACTCGGAAGCGATAGCGGCGATTTTTTCGCGCCCGGTAGTTTTTAGATAGGTCGCCATTCTTTCATCAAACGGAAAGACTGAACAGGTGGCCCCCAGTTCGGCACCCATATTGGTGATCGTGGCTTTGCCAGTGCAGCTGATGGTCTCAACGCCGGGTCCAAAGTATTCAATAATTTTATTAGTGCCACCCTTAACGGTCATGATCCCAAGAAGCTTAAGTATCACGTCTTTTGCGGAGGTCCAGCCGGACATTTTTCCGGTCAGTTTCACGCCCACAACTTTCGGATATTTGACCTCCCAGGGCATTCCTGCCATCACATCAACCGCGTCAGCCCCCCCGACACCAATGGCCAGCATACCCAGACCGCCGGCATTGGGAGTGTGAGAGTCCGTTCCAATCATCAGGCCACCGGGAAAGGCATAATTTTCCAACACCACCTGGTGAATGATGCCGGAACCCGGCCCCCAAAAACCGATGCCATATTTTTGTGATGCGGTTTTGAGAAAATTAAAGACCTCGGCATTCTCATCCATCGCCACCCGCATATCCTTTTCAACGCCAGCGTTGGCGCGAATCAAGTGGTCACAATGCACGGTGGAAGGCACAGCCACCTTCTTTTTGCCAGACTGAATAAACTGAAGGATCGCCATCTGCGCGGTGGCATCCTGCATGGCAACCCGATCAGGGCGCAGCATCAGAAAGCTCTCTCCGCGCATCAAACCCTTGTACCCTTGCGAATCGTCAAGGTGACTGAAGAGAATTTTTTCCGCCAGAGGTAATGGTCTGCCCAGATCCTTGCGGATAGCAGCAAACTTCTGTGATAAACCACTGAGGTGTTTTTGCACCGCTTCGGGCTTGGTAGCGACTACGGAATCCGTCATTTGATCAACCCTTCTATTTACAAAATTTTATTCAGGCCTTTTTCCTGGCCATTTTAATCAATGTGTTGATTTTATCCGCCACGTCCTTCTGCAAAGGATCCTGACCCAAGTCCAGGGCCATTGCAGGAGCATCAGAATTGAGGGCAGAATCAAGAAACTCGTTTATGGTCTGCAGTTCATTGGGGTGCCGTTCTGCGCCAATCAAACCATTAAGATCGTTTAATTTCCTTGCCAACTCTAGGAGCTGATCCGATTCCCGCAGTACCAGAGGCTGTACCTTACGCCCTTGCACCAGGTCATCAAGGAATCGGTGAATAGAGACCAAGGGACCATAAATGGCATGGGTATAACGGACCGACAACAGTATGGTAGCGATGATAAAAATGATGATAATTGAAGCAGCAGCCATCATTGGAACATGCAGTTTGGTGATAATCTGCTCGCCCTGGTCAGCCGACAATTGGAAGTACACCACCATCGCCTGGTAGATGTCCCAAAGGTAATATCCAAAGACACCAAAAATAGCACCGGCAAATACCAGATTGACCACGAGGAACATCAGCCCAAGTTTGACCTGACGATACGGCTCAACAAACCAGGATACCAATCCGCGTCTTCTTCCTTTTTCTACCATGCCCCTCACCCGTGTTTCGACGAAATCGACCGTCCCTTCATATTAACGGAACGCCGGGTTGCCGCAACCTATTTTGTCGGTTTTTCTATTACTCGCGCTAGCTTAAGGAGCGCCGCCGCGTGTCGAGCAGCGCGCAGGCCGCCATCGAAGCGGTGAAAGCCCTCAGAATGGACGGACCCATGGATACTTTAATAAATCCGGCTTGTTCTAAGATTTTTAGCTCAGGTTCCGACAAACCATGTTCGCCGCCGATCACACACGCGGTGCCCGCGGGCCGAAGTGGGGCAAAGAGGATGTCCCGTCCCCCGGGGTCCAGGGTGAAGCGGTTGTTAAAATTGGCGGGAAGACGCTGGACTAGCGCCGCGAGGTCGTCATAGCCGACAATCTCCGGCAGAAAGGGGCGTTTGCATTGTTTAGCAGCCCCCAAGACAATGCGTCGCCATCGCTCCAGCGCTTTGTCGTTCAGACGCCACTTGGCGGCCCCCTCGGACGCAAAGACATGGATGCCATCTGCCCCCAACTCCACAATCGAGGGCAACGCTTCGTCGATAGCGCCGGGTTTAAGAGCGCCAAGACAGATATGCAGGGGGTATTCCGGAGGTGGGGACAGCATGGACGATTCAATGCGAACACGGGCCTGCTTGCTGGTGATATCCGCTAATGTTCCTGTCATCACCAGCCCATGACCGTCCATGACTTCCACCGATGTTCCCGGAGATAGTCGCAGGACCTGGCGTAAATGCGTCAGTTCTTCCTCGGCAATGAGCCAGTGCTGTTCATCCATCGGCTGTCCCATAAATCGGAAGACATGGGTCATGGGTGTTTTTCGAAGAGCAGGCAGGACCAGTCGTCCAGCTGTTCTCCGCCTTTGTGCCGCAACTGCTCCGCAGCCGCCGCCCTGATGATCTCTGGTTCATCCTCCACCAGCAATCCCGAAAGCATCAATCCACCCCCGGGACGCACGTGCTGACTGAGATCGCGCATCAACTTTTTAAGAATAGGCGTGAGGATATTCGCGATGACAAGATCATACCCTTGCGTCGGTGCGACTGACGGCGGCGGAAAACTGCCTTGGTACAATCCCAGGGTTACCCCATTGACGCCGGCATTTTCCCCAGAGGCTTTGATGGAGTCCACATCAATATCGGTGCCATCCACTCTTCCAACGCCAACCTTCGCGGCCGCAATTGCCAGAATTCCCGTGCCAGTTCCAACATCCAAGACCGCCAGATGTTTTAGCGACCCTGACTTACGATATCCAGGTTCCGCCAAATAAGTTTCAAGTTGCCGCAGGCAAAGCTGCGTGGTGGCGTGCTGCCCCGTCCCAAATGCCATCCCTGGCTCAATCTCCAGTGGAATCAAACCAGCCGGGCAAGGATCCTTGTCCCAGGGTGGATAGACATAATATTTTTGTGTGCGAATTGGCTTAAAACTTTCTTTCCAACCTTCCAACCAGACTTTGGTGTCCATCTCCAAATCATAACAGACAATGCGGTCACGGAATTCCAGTTCGAGGCGCTGGCGCAAATCTACCAAATAAGCTTTATCATATTTATACAGAGAGATGGGCAATGCATTGCCCCCCAATTCGGCATAATAATCACGGTCCGGCTCTTCAAGATCGCAGTCCATGTAGAGGCCATCAATCACGCCCTCCACAAAGGATTCTTCACCCCGCCCCGTCAACCAAAGCTTAACCTGCACCTTGGTTTCCTGTGGCAGTTGGGTCTGATTACCCCGAAATTCAATTTTAAGTTCAAAAGTTTTTTCCGCTAGCGACACCGTATGTTCCTCATGGCTGTTGTTCTGATCAATAAATAGGGATCTTGAAACCCAAACAAATTGGGAGGCAACCCTATGGCAGAAAGGCAAGGGGTGAAAGGGGATAACCTTTCATTTCCGGCAGAGCCCAAACGACTTTTCCAGCACCCAACCGAGACATAGTCGCAGTCTCCTGCAAATACAAGTCCCTTTTCCCGGTCTGTTCCAGTGCTTTCGCTTTTAACTGCAAGGCTGCCAGCGACTGCGGTCTTTTGGTAAGAAACTGATCCAGCAAGGGCACCGCTTGCTTGGTTTTACCTCTGGCGATCATTAGCTCTATTTTAAGCAGGGCAATCCACGGTTTAGCAGACTTCACCGAACGGAAGGACTCCAGCGACTCCACCACCGGCTCCGCCAATTTGATTTTACCACCCCGTATCAATGCCACCCCAAGGGCATAATGCGTTTCCCAGGTTGGTTCCAGTTTGAGGGCTTTTTGGAACTCTTTTACCGCCATCAATTGATACTGCTTGGTGGGCGATGCATTCATCAGTGTGATACCGCGAAGATGGTGCGACAAACGCGTTGGTCCCTGCAATTTTTCAATCTCCGCAAGTTCTTTGTATGTTTTCTGTGTATCACCTGCTGCCAAGAGAGAGCGGATCTTCCAGATTTTTGCCAAAGCGATTTGCTCATTTGATTGCAACATACCGGACTTCTCTGTGGCCCTGATCTGCCGCAACACTTCTTTGGTGTCGCCCTGACGGATGCCCTCGTGTGCAAAAATTTCAAACATGAAGCGTTCGGTATCACGAAATTGCCGGGATTCGCCCTTACGAAAGCGACTCATCAGTTTGGCATAAGGTTCCTTGGCCTTTGCAGCCTTGACCAACTCCAATTGACGTGTGGCCTGACTTCTGACGGGACTCAACTCAGCTTGTGCCGCGCGCAATATCCTCTGCGCCGCTTTACCAGTGCCGCTCCAGTAGGCGACGATCATACCTAATTCGTAGGCTTCTTTGCGGAGGCCGGTCCATTCTTTGGGCAACACCTTCAAGGCATGCTGTACACGCTCTTGCGCCAATTTGAACCGCCCTTCTCCCAGCGCCAGCTTCCCACCGATCAACCACAATACTCCTTGGGTCAATGGTCCCCATGAGCGGGTCGAGGCCATTAGTCCACCAAAGTCCCGTGCGATCATCCGGCGGGTGGGCGTGTCATGACTAGCCAACAGATAGAGAGCGCAGTACTGTGTCTTTCGATCAGCCTGGCATGACTTCAGCGCACTGGACAGCCACGATGGCTGCACCCGGTGCCCCGATTTCAAATAGTGATGCAGGGCAAATTCGTCCATCGCCCCTTTGCTCCAATTGCTTTTTTTCAAGGGATTAGCCAAGTCGGAAAGCGACTCCAGCGCCTTCTGGTGATCATCCTGGAGGAGATAGCAATTGGCGAGGGCCAGCCGACCCTCTCCAGTGAGCGGTCCAGCCTTCCGGCGAGCCTGCGCCTCTATAAAAAGAAAAGGACAATCCATCGCTGACCACGGTATCAAGGCAGCGGCAGAGGAACCGGGTATCAAATCGGTGGGGGTATCCTTTTGACGAATCTCGATCATCTTTTGCGCGTGGTCTTTCGGTCGAAGAAAAACCACACCCTTGGTGGTTTCGTAATACTTCTTCTCAAGTTGATCGGCGGTTCGCGAAAACTCACGGGGATATTCCACATAGAAATATCCCACCACTCCCACTAAAAGCAGCACCAGGATAGCGAACCAACGTTGCCAGGTCCCCCAGGGACTCTGGGTTGGTCGCAGCTGCCATGGCCGCATATCGCTGTCACCGACGATGGAGTGAGGGAAAATCGACTGCGGCTGCTGTGTCAAACCGTCGCTATTTTCGTCAAAGCGTGCCCGAGGACCTTGCTCAATTGGCCCTGATGCAGCAGCTTTGGCCGCCTGGTACTTCTTTGGATTGCCCTTAAGGAATGGGGAACGGATTAATTCGGGATCTGACTGTTCGCCACGATCCAAGGCCATCGGAGATATGCTCAGTGGCGTGGGTGATTTTCCCTGACCATCCTCAGGCTGTTGACCTTGCCCTCTTTTTTTGGAATGACGCGCCAATCTAAACTTCCTTTTCGTGACGAAAAAAAACCACCTCTCTGGGTATTGACAACACCATCACTTTGGATAACTATGGTGTTTCAAAATTTCACTTATAAGCGTGCATTCACGGACTCATTTGACGATTCCACCTTCGCTTATCGGCCGTTTCCATTGATATGGGAGCAAAATTTTTCCTTATCCAATTTATACACAATGTTATCCACAGGTGGACAACCCAGATAACTATTGGAGAATAATGACAAAATGACGCCTAATCACAGCGCTAAAATCGAAGAATTATCCAGCCTGTTGACCATGTCCAAAGCCAAGGGATTTTTGGGAAGAGAATTCCTGACCTGGCTATGGTTTCAATCGGAACTGGCGGATTCTTTGCACCTCGATCTCAAGGATGGCAGTACAGCCACCTGTCGCATCTGGATCGATGACCGCGTTGTTCTGGAATCCTCAGCTGCCAAGGCACACATCTATTCCCTGCGGGGCGGGGAACCCAGCCAGAGCATCGAAACCGCCGCGGCCTTACAATCTGGTAAAATGGCAAAACAACTTAAAATCGGTATAGATATTGACGACGTAGGGGAATTCACCGCAGTGTTAAACGCCCAGGATCTCACCCCCCGATCCTTGAGTCTACCGACGCTCGCGAACCAGGATGCCTCTCAGGGTACTCCCGCGGACACTGCGGCAGCCGAGCCTTTAATACTGCGCCTGCAGCAGACCGAGCTGTTTCTTAATGTCCTGGATGCCCTCTTCTCTCTTTTTCTCGACGAACGAACGGATGCCAAATGGGAGGACGTGGGCGTGGAAAAGATCCGGACCTGGATAAAAACCCGCAGCACAGTTGAAAAAGCTGACCTTCATTAGTCATCATCTCCTAGAAGCCATTTCTAGGGCGTGTCCTCATTTCGTTCGAGACAAGGCGCGAGAGCCTTGAGGGACGAGACATACCTTAGTTGGGTAGGCGAGGACTGAAAGGCTTGAGCAACGCAGTATTCGGGCGAAATGAAGACATGCCCTAAAACGAGGCCATTATAATGCAGCGACTAGCTCTTAATTTGCGCCGTGGTGGACTACTGATCTACCAGGACATGTTGCGCTGCGACCTTTTCAAACATGCCTACGCAATGGCCTATGTCACGCTGTTTTCTCTGGTGCCGTCTCTGGCAGCCGTATTTTCCCTGGTGTCCCTGTTTAAACCCTTCATGGGACAGGATAACAATCCCGTTGAGATGCTCAAAGATCTGACTATGAAGCATCTGGCGGAAGGCTCAGGTTCGGAAGTCATCGCTCATATCGATGGATTCATCGCTAATCTCGACATCACCAAAATTGGTTTAACCGGTTTTGCAGGTATGCTAATCACCCTGATACTGCTGTTGAAGCAGATTGAAGTGGCTTTTAACCGCATCTTTCAGATCAATGAACCCCGCAATATTCTAGTCCGTTTTGTCTATTTCTGGACCTTTCTGACCCTGGGGACGTTTATCATTTCCTTATCGGTGGGCATTTTGGCCGGTTTCAATGTCAGCAATCTGTTGCCCTGGGGCGGACAGCCCGCGCATCAGAATCCACTGCTGGCTTCCCTCTTTGCCAAAGGCGGTACCTTTATATTTTTTACCCTGCTCTACAAATTTGTGCCGAACTGTTATGTCCCCCTGAAAAACGCGGCCATCGGTTCGGCGATTGCGACCCTGCTGCTGGATCTTGCCACCCGTTTTTATGGTGTGTATACCGGCTCATTCACCAACTACCGGGCCGTCTATGGTGCATTGGCTGCAGTGCCCATTTTTCTGTTTTGGATCTATATTCTATGGGTCATCACTCTCCTGGGTTCGGTACTCACATGGCGATCGCAGCAGGGTTTTTCCATGGATGCACGCCTCACCTCCCCGGATGCGAATATCAGTACACGGGATTTTCAGCGTAACATCCTGATCCAAAGCCACGTGCCCCTGGTTCTTCTCATCGCGATCCATCAGCGATTTCAAAATGCCGATTTTGAGCATAAGGGTGTCCAGGGGGATGAGCTGGCGCAAAAGCTGGCATTGCCCACTCCTTGGGTCCGGCAGGGTCTCGATTTCCTGCTCAAAAAAGGATTGATTATTTATGCTGGGGCGGAAGGTGGGGAAGCCCTCTTCGACATGATGGAAGTCAAATATTTTCCATCCCAGCCCGCCGGTCAGGTACTCATCTCGGATGTCCAAGGCAAATTGGAAGAGGATTTTCTCCATTGGACCAAAGGCTGGACCCATACATGGCCCTATCCGATGACCGGTGTTATTCAGGGGCTGAATACCAAATCGTCTCTGAAAGCTTCCATGGCTGATCTATTGTCTCATCCCGACATGCTGGCAACCACCTGATTAGAAATGACTTCTAGGGTGGAGGGGCGGGAGGCGAAGCCTCTTCGCGAATCCGGGCCGTCAATAGGGGAGCATCTTCCATATCGTTATCACCGTCATCGCTGACAGGTATGATGCCGCCCAGAGGTACACGCACTGCAAAACAAGCCCCCTTGCCTTCTTCCGAAGTCACTTTGATTTCACCTTTGTGCAATTTTACCAAAGCCATCGCCAGACTGAGTCCGATACCGGCACCACCAGCTGAGCGGTTGCGGGCGGTGTCGGCACGGTAGAATGCGTCAAAGATATAGGGCAGCGAATCCCTTGGAATCCCTTCTCCAAAGTCCTGGATGAGGCATTCCAGATAGCCCGCGACGGCACGAACTTTTAATTCTACGCGCCCACCGGGAGCTGAGTGCTTGCATGCATTGAGCAGAATATTTTTTATCGCCAGGGAAAAATACACCGGTGAGATGCGAATCAATGCTGGCGCTTCGTTGGTCAGTAGTAGCGTAATTTTTCGGTTGTCATAGGCCGTCTTAACGGAGTTTTCCAGCTCCGCAAGGAAATAACCAGAGTCCACATCCTCCCATTTGAGGGCCAGCGACTTGCCTTGGGCTCGCGCCAAAAGAAGAAGATCCTCCACAATCACCGTCATGTTCTGAGCTTCACGGGCGATGGATCGTAAAGCTTCACGATACTCCTCCGGGGTCCGATCGCGTCTCAGGGCAAGGTCGGCCTCACCACGCAAGACCGCCAACGGCGTGCGCAGCTCGTGAGAGACATCACCGGCAAATCGCCGCAGACGGGAAAAAGCATCTTCCAGCCGATCGAGCATCTCATTGAAAGTTTTGGTTAGCACCCGCAACTCGTCACTGGCCGGCGGCAGCCGCAGACGCAGGTCCAACTCGTTTACACCGAGTCGCGATGCGGCGCGGGTGATGCGGGCCACGGGTTTAAACGACCAACGGGTGAGCAAATACCCAAATATGACGGAAATCCCCAACCCCAGCAGCAGCGTGATCCAGAGCATCTGCTGCACGCTCTTCAGGGTATTCATGTGCAGATCCATTGGTGCACCGACCTGCACCAATTCTCCGGTGAATCGCCCCCGCCACACGATCGGCAGAGTGACCTGCCTCAGGATGACCTCGGATTTCAGATGAAAAGTTTCGAAGGTTTCCAGCCCTTTTTCCGCCCGCTCCACCGCCAGGGGGGTCACCGGCAGGTTAGCCCAAACATTGCGGGTCTTGGATTTGACCTTGCCGGACATGTCCACAAGCTGGGCATAGGAGCGTATGGTGATGCGCTCGCCGCTGAGGAACTCGGAAAAGAATAGCTCCCAGTAGGGTGACTCGTTAATGATGGACAGATTGCGCCCACGGCTGAGCTGCATGTTGCGGATGGTTCGTGCCGATGTCAAAAGGGTAGTATCGAGAGAATGGATCAGGCTGTCTTCCACCACACGGTAGACCCCCACTCCGATTCCCACGAATATCAAACCCATCCAGATGGCATGACCAAGCGATAAGCGAATCCTGACCGGAATTCGCTCAAGGAGCATGAAGGTCTTGATTTTCCTGTGCCTTAGCCAAGCTCGATTCCACATGTTCCACGTCCAAAATATACCCGTAACCCCTGACGGTTTTGAGATAGTTGCTACCCCAGGCCTTATCTATTTTGTTCCTCAAATAACCCACATATACATCGACAACGTTGGAGGTGGGTTCAAAATTCATATCCCACACATGCTCTGATAGCTGCGTGCGGCTCAGCACTGTGCCAGCATTGCGGGCAAAATACTCCATCAAAGCATATTCTTTGGTGGTCAATTCGATCACCTGACCATCACGGGTGACACGCTTACGGGCCGGGTCAATCTTAAACGGACCGATTTCTATAACGGTTGAAACCTCTTTGCCTTTGCGTCGCAGCAAAGCCCGAATCCGCGCCATTAGCTCATCCAGGCTAAAGGGCTTGGTGAGATAATCGTCGCCCCCTTCGTCCAGAGCGCGCACTACCTCTTCGGTGGCATCACGAGCTGTCAGTATCAGAACAGGTGTAGCTATTCCACCACCGCGTAGGTTTTTAAGAACGGTCATCCCATCTTTGATGGGAAGCATCAGATCCAGAATGATGGCGTCGTAGGGGTTTTCAAAAGCCAGCCATTCCGCTTCCTGTCCGTCGGATGCCAGGTCAACCGCATAGGATTCTTCTTTCAGGGCGCGTACCAGCAGATTTGACAATGCGGCATCGTCTTCGACCAGAAGAACTCTCATAAGAACTCCTTTTAATCTTGTTGATTCTATTAATATCAATAAAATCAATCGTGGCTCTTATAATATAGAGATTCAAAAATGAGAAGATTGTAAGTGCTGATCGGCTTTTAAAGTAAAATTTACAGATACTTGCACTTTTCGTGGGACTTCATTTTTTCTAAACATGGGAACGGGCAGGGAGCCGCAATTGCACCACCAAAGGGTTCTCGCCATCGGTTTTGCGCCGGGTTAATACCTTGATCTCCCCGCCATGATGCTCCATCCACAATTTTGCCACGGGCAATGACACCGCTGTCAGCCCTTCACTGAATTGAGAGGATAGGGCACGAAACTTAACGTTCATGCGATTGCGCAACTTAAGGCCATCACCGCCTGCCACATGAAACTCAAGGACCCCACCCTGAGCCCGACTCCCGCGTCGCCAATGGACGGCCACAGACCCAGAATCCGCGGTATCGGCAACTCCAGCAATCAGGGGACGAAGGACCAAGTGCATAAACGCTTCCGGAGGCAGCTTCACGCGAGGTTCAATACCGGTTTCAAAAGATTGCCACTGAAAGGAGGGAAAGGTAGATCCTTCGGATGATTCCTGCAGCTGTCCACCGAGAGAATCCACCATCTCCCGCAGGTTCACAACCGATGACTTTACTTTGTCTCCCACAAAAAAACTGCGGGCACTGCGGATCCATTCCACCGCATTTTTTTGCTCCAGGGATGCGCTGCGGATGCGCTTCAGGAATCGATGCATCACTTCTGGGGGCATATTGGGGTCCGCCAGGCAAACATCCGTTGCGGAAATCACCACGGTCAACGGATTGATAAAATCATGCAGCAGGGCTCGCAGCACCATGAAATTTGACTTTTGAAATTTTTCCGCTTTGTCTGCCAAGTGCTCCAAAACCTCCGAAATTCCCCCACGGATCAACAGATCCTAGGCCAATTTCCTCCGTGAATCCATAACGAATAACCCTCAAATCGTTGTCGGCTTTGACTTCCCCGTATCGACGGATAGAATAATTGTTGACCGCGATGAAAACTTCCTTAGCAAGGATAGCCATGACATCCCTCAAGATCCGCGAAACAAAGACATTTCTTTTCTTATGCACCCTGATCGCCGGTATCGTCGCTCTATTGACAAAACTTCTCCTGGAAAAAGGAAACCCTCTCCCAGTCACAGCCTGGGGCCTGGGAGCCGTCGCCCTGGTGTTTCTCATTTACATCAGCCTGGGATGCACCAATGTTGTGGATATGGTGCGATTCCAGACCCAGAGCAGCCGTCACCGTATCTTTCCGTTTCTAGGGATCCTGTTCATCCCCTACGGGGTCTACGCGTGGGGTACCGGTGACGGCTCCTGGGTGAATGCCGGCAAACTTCTTCTTTACCTGACGATTCCGACGCTTCTATTGTGGCGAAACCCTGGGAACAACCAAACAATGGGGTGGCGTGAAAGCCTTGCTCTCCTCGTTTTATGGGCGGGGGTCGAATTTGGTCAACTTCAATCCCTCTGGAATTGGCCCGAAGGCATGGGGCGCAATGTTTATGCCGTGCCGTTGGCCATCAGTATATCCGTCCTTCTATTTGTCGGTTTTCGCCGCTTGGCAGGGGTTGGATTTCAGTTTCGCTACCTTGCGGGCGATGGGCGCAACGTGTTGGTAAATCTGGGAGTATTTTTGTGCATCGCTATTCCCATGGGCCTATTGACCGGCTTTATTCATTGGACCGACCGACCATTCTCACCGCTTTTTATGGCGCAGACTTATGTGGCCACATTTTTTCTGGTGGCACTGCCGGAGGAGGTGTTTTTCCGGGGGATCATTCAAAATTTATTGCAGAAGACCATGAAGAACCAATGGGTGGCCCTGGTCACCGCTTCCATTCTGTTCGGATTGACCCACTGGAACAATACATCATCGCCCGATTGGCGTTATCTCTTGCTGGCGACCATCGCCGGTATTTTTTATGGACGGGCTTACAACCGTTCATCCACCCTTATGGCAGCAGCCACGGTGCATACACTCGTTGATACCATTTGGGTGGTGTTATTTCGTTAGGAGACCCACTGTGCGACCATCAATCCAAAAAAGGTCCCACCGATCAGCACTAATGCCCAACGGGACCCTCGATTGACCGCCATGGCATAGCGTCCAAACAATGATGTTAATAGGGCCGGTTGGGCCTTCCGCTTGAGGGTAACCCGGCCTATAAGTTTGAAGATTGGACGGTGACAGTGTGGGCACTCACCCTTCATGGCCCGGCTACCATTGCGTAGCAGAACGAGCGAATTGCAGCGAGCCAGCACCGACACCTTGCAGTGAGAGCAATGGGCGCGAAAAACTTTTTTGACGGTGAGACTGACCACTTTCGCCCCTTGATTCTTTGACTTCTTTTTGGCCCCCTGTCGCTGATGCCCCTGGTAGCATTCCTGGCATATCCCAGCGACGCTGCCATAAAATGGCCCCGCCTGAGGGACAGCTTTCATGTAAAGGGTGTGCGACTCGGCCTGACAGCGGACACAACGTAAAACTTCCATTTTTTTCCACTCCACAGCAGCAACGGGAACAACAGAATCAACATCAGCAACAGCAGGAACTCAGGAAATGCGGTGTCATCTGACCGCCTCGAAAACGGAGTTTGCAATTTACATACCTTCCAGTAATGCTATTTTATTCTTTAATAATAGATCCTTACTCTTATCAACTCCCGCCACCCTGCCTGTTTTATGAGCTGCTGACCAATTCTTTGACAGCGTCCTGACGCAATTTTTTTTTGATTCTTAACACGCTGTTTACGGAAATTTGAGACGATCTGCCTATTCTCCTGCAGGCCGATCCCGGCAAATTTTGCAGCCACTCCCCCAGTTGTGATCCTTTAAAATGAAACGAGGTAATATCACGATGACTTTGAATCCCCCTGATTCGAACAAAAAGTCACGCCAATTTGATCAAGGCCGTGTCAGTGAGCAAGGGGGAGAACCTTCTGAAATGGGCTCCATGAATTCTTTGCATCCTTCCAAGCGAAAAGGTGACGTATCCCCCTACTTCAACAGGGAGCTCAGTTGGCTTGCCTTTAACGATCGTGTGTTGGAAGAGGCCCGATTTCCCAAGACTCCCACATTGGAAAGGCTGAAATTTCTCGGCATCTATACCCGGAATCTCGATGAGTTCTTCATGGTCCGGGTAGCCGGCAAACGCAAAGCCCACCGGGAGGACTTCCAGTTTCCCGATAGCCCGGACCATATCCCCGCGCAGGAAGTCCTGTCCTCGATCTATGATCATGTGAACAAATCGGTCCACACCCTCTATGAAACCTATTATCACCAGGTGGTCCCCGAGCTGAAACAATCAGGCATTCACCTATACAATATGCATGAACTGAACGAAGGACAAAAAGCATCCCTCACCGAATACTTTCGTGACTCTATCTTTCCCGTCCTGACCCCCATGGCGGTGGATCCATCCCATCCATTTCCATACCTGACCAATCTCAGCCTCTATCTGCTGGTCTGTCTGGGCAGCCTGCACGAGGAAACCCCCATACCACCCATCGCCTTTGTGGAGATTCCATCGGTATTGCCCCGTTTGGTTCCCATCAAACAGGGAACAGAAGGCAAATTTGCCTACACGTTTCTGGAAGACCTGGTGGCGGAGCATCTAGGCACACTGTTTCCAGGGTTTAAAATCCTGCAAAGTTATGCCATCAAGGTCACCCGGAATCTGGATTATACCCTGCTGGAAAATGAGGTGGTGGATCTCCTGGCCTCCGTGCAGTCGGAGGTGAAAAACCTCAAACTCGGCACGGAAGCCATCCGCCTTGAGGTTAATCGCAGCCTGCCACCCAATGTTGTCAGTTTTCTCCAGGATAAGTTGCACCTGGAAGACAAGGACATTTACTACATTCCGGGTCCCATCGCCTTGAATGGCATGATGTCCCTTTATAGTCTACCGCTTGATCGGCTGAAGGATCCCCCTTTCAATCCCCGGATCCCCCTGGCACTGTCGGAAAGCCGTGATCTGTTCTCTCTGGCGGCGGAACAGAACATTTTGCTCCACCATCCCTATGATAGTTTTTACTCTGTTATCGAGCTATTGAGTACGGCTGCCCAGGATCCGTCGGTGCTGGCCATCAAACAAACCCTATACCGAACCTCCGGGGATTCTCCGATTATCGACGCCCTCATCATGGCGGCGGAAGCCGGCAAACAGGTCACCGCTGTTGTGGAACTGAAAGCCCGCTTTGATGAACGCAACAACATCGTCTGGGCCCGTCGCATGGAGCGTGCCGGCGTCAATGTCTCCTATGGGTTCGTGGGACTCAAAACCCATGCAAAGATGACTCTGATCATCCGCCAGGAGAATCAATCGCTCAAACGTTACGTCCACCTATCGACGGGCAATTACAATTCATCCACCGCCCGCATCTACGAGGACCTCGGCCTCATTACCGCCGACCCCGCGCTGGCGGATGACATCACAATTCTGTTTAATGTTCTCACTGGTTTTAACGTCATGACCGGCACCTACCGGCTGCAGGAAGCCATGCAGCCAAACTTCAAAAAGATCGCCATCTCCCCCCTGAATATGCGGGAGACCCTCCTGCGCCTGATCGACGAAGAAATTTCCCACCATCGCCAGCACCACAACGGCCTCATCATCGCCAAGATGAATGCTCTTGTGGACAAAACCCTGATCGACCGCCTTTATGAGGCGTCCCATGCTGGTATCAAAGTCCATCTTATTATCCGTGGCATTTGCTGCCTCCGTCCCGGAGTTAAGGGTCTTAGCGAAAATATCGAGGTGATTTCCATCCTGGGCCGTTTTTTAGAGCACAGCCGCATCTTCTACTTTCATGCCAATGGACAGGATCGTATCTTTCTGGGCAGCGCCGATTGGATGCCCCGCAATATGGACCGCCGCGTCGAAATCCTGTTTCCCATTGATGGAAAAGAAAATAAGAATAGAATTAAGAATGAGATCCTGATGACGCTCTTGGCGGACAATACAAAAGCGCGCACCCTGGATGCCAAAGGGAACTATACCCTGCGTAAACCCAAGGATGGTGGAGAACCCATCCACGCCCAGCACAAGTTCATCAAGATTGCGCGGGAAAAGGGTGTCAAGTCGCTATCCTATGAGGAAGCGATCCACCATGATTTCAGCAAAAAAGGGCGACCCGTGGCCAAAAAAGATCGACCCAAGCGTTAGAAGGGATATACCGGAACCATGAATTCAGAGCGTATTGCCGCCATCGATATCGGCTCCAACTCCGTCCATCTGGCGATCACTGAAGTCAGCACACACGGCCGTTTTAAGGTTTTGGACAGTCACAAGGAAGTCATCCGTCTCGCCAGCTATTTGGACGACCATAAAAACATCTCCCAAGAGGGTATCGAACGCACCATTCAGGCTTTGATCAATATGAAAGCCCTGGCCAGCCCTTATAAACCAAAATTCGTGGCCGTCGCCACCCAAGCCACCCGAGCCGCGGCTAATCACGAGGAATTCGTGCGACAACTCTGCCGCCAAACCGGCATCGACGTGCGGGTGATCGATGGTGTTGAAGAAGCCAAACTGACTTTTTTAGGGGTGCGTTACAGTCTGCCGATTGATGATTGCCAGACTTTGGAATTGGACATTGGTGGCGGTTCGACCGAGATCCTTATCGGCAGTCGCACGGATACACCCTTTGTCATTTCACTGCCCCTGGGAACTGTATCCCTGTCCAAAAAGTTTTTTGGGTTCAAGAATGTCAAAAAAAGCGACTTTGATGCCCTTAAAGACCATATCGCCAATGAAATGAAGCCCTACCGTGATCGCATCAAACAGTTAAAATTTGATTATGCCGTCGCCACATCGGGAACAGCCAAAGCTTTGGCCACTATAAACTTTCAGCGCCAATTCGGCGGCAATGAAAAAGCCCCCAATGGTTACGCTTTCCGCAGCAAAGATATCCACAGGCTATTACAAGATTTTGTGAAATTATCCTCCCCCAACAAGATCGCAGCCAATTACCACGTCGATGAGCAACGCAGCGAGATCATCATCGCCGGTACAGCCATTATGGATGCCATCAGTGATATTTTCCGCGTCAATACCTGGCGGTTTTGCAGTTATGGATTGCGGGAAGGGCTGGCCATACAGACTTTTATCGGCACCCATGCCCTGCAGGAGGCTTCACCCCAAAAAGTGCGGGAAACATCCCTGCAGCTTCTTGGGCAAAAGTTTGATCTCGACGAACCATATGCCCAGGGTGTGCAACACCTCTCGTTATCCTTTTACAAACAGATGTTGCCCTATATCCTGCGGCGGGTGGACTTTTCTCACCACACGGACGAGGATACACAGATTCTCACAATCGCCAGTTACCTGTCAGAAGTCGGCTGGTTTATCAGCCCCACCCGTGTTCATCGGCACTCCCATTATATATTGTCCAACTGTAACCTGGATGGGTACCACGATGAGGTACGGCAGTTGGCGGCTTTGGTGATTCGATATTCAAAAAAGGGCATCGACACCGACGATGAGGTCCGCGATCCGCTCTTCAGCCACAATCACAAACGCATCAATGTACTGGCCAGCTGTCTTATGGTTGGCAAAGCTCTGAATCGCACCCGCAATCGACTGATTAAAGATGTGAAAGTGGATTTAACAGGGACCACGATCCGCATTGCGGCGGAATATGTGGGGGACTTTCCACGGTTGGAACAAGCGCAGTTCCAGAAGATCGCCCCCCACGTGGCCCGCTGTTTTGGCAGGCCGGTCTCTCTGCACCTCAAGGCGCGTGGAAACGGTGCAGGCTAACGTAGAGTCTTTTACCAGAGAAAAACCTGCGTCACCCACCAGCTACCGTTGGCAAAATGAACGCCGATGCCAGAGGCGCGGAAATTCCCCAAAAGGTTATCCCGGTGCGGCTTGTCATCAATCCAAAGTTTAACAATCCCTGCTGCAGCCTTGTCTAAGTCCGTGCCATAGTAGTTGGGAGAGTAAGCCATGTTTTCAGCCGCCAGGTTGAACTGTACGCCTGGAAATTTGAGGCGAAGTACCCGCATGTGATCCTGCGGTGTTGCATGAACCACCTGCCCCCTCTGAGCGGATTTCTTCGACCATTCCCGCGCGGCGTAGGCCACCTTCGGCTCGTAGAAGAGAGCGGAGAGTCCCTTGCTGCGGCGATAGTCATTCACCAGCTTGGCCATGGTGGCTTCCATGATACAGATCTCGTTGATGGCCTCAATGCACAAAGAGTTTGCATCGGAGGGCTGCTGCGCCGCCGGCGAATTGCCCCCTCCACCCGCTGGTTCGTTTGCCACGATCCTGCCATCTTCAATGGTAACCTGATCAGCGCGATCGGGTTTCGGGTTCTGCTTTTTGGCGCCCGGACTCACTGGACTGGCGTCCTTTTGCTGCGTAGCATCCAGATGCCGGCGATCGTTATTCAAATCACTGCCGCAGGCTGTTACCAGAGCCAGCCCACCTGCCAAAATACTCAATAATAACATTTTCTTAAATAAGTCAGTGCGAATCAAATGCAGCATCATATCCCCCATTCAGACAATTCAACTTCCGTAGTGTGAGGGAACAATGTAAAAGCCCCTGCATGAGAAGGTTTTAAGTTTTGGGACATCCCGTGGATCAAGAATTTGCCATAAAATGCCGCAGTTGGTGGACCCCCGAACGATTGCAAAAAATCACGGGAGGGAAAAACCTCCTATTGACCCCACCCCGCGCCCCTGAGCTGCTGCGGGTGATGGGGCTCTTGAACCAGGATGGTTCGATGTCCTCGGACAACGTGAGCAAGTTTTTGCAGATCAATCACATGCTGCAGCTGATGCTGCCCTCATTGGAGGACCTGCGCCAGAGGTTCAAGGTGGTGCGGGTTTTTGACGCGGGATGCGGCAACTCGTTTTTGACCCTGCTGGTGGCCTGGCTCTTCCGATCTCACTGGCAAAAGGAATGTGAGATCATCGGGGTCGACCTCAATACAAAAGTGATCCAGCAGAGTCTCCAGAGAGCCAAAACTCTTGGATACGATGAATTTCTCAAGTTCGCAGTGGCTCCCATTGCGGATACAACGTGGAATGAGGTCTACCGCAGCGGATTTCAAACGCCGGAAAGCGAGGAGATACCACGCCCTCATCTGGTGACCGCCCTGCATGCCTGCGATGTCGCCACGGACTATGCATTATCCGCGGCGATTCACCGCAAGGCGGATGTGATCGCTGTGGCTCCCTGTTGCCAGGCGGAACTGGCCCAGAAGTGGAAAGGTCTTCCCGCCAGTGATCATCCCTTTCACCCCATTTTTGCCACCCCTAATCTGCGACGGGAAATTGCCGCGCAATGCACCGACACCTTCCGCCTGTTACTCTGCCGTGCCCACGGCTATGAGGTCACGGCTACCGAGTTTGTGCCCGCAAGCCATACCCCCAAAAATCGATTGATGCTGTGTGTCAGACGTGGAAACTACCTGCGTCGTGCGGCAGACGAGTATGAACGCCTCAAGGAGGCCTTGGGTGGGTGTGCCATCAAGCTGGAAACACTGCTGGCACCACCGAGTTCTGGTTCTGATCAGGATCAGCCTGCAGCCGACAGTTAAGAGCGAAGAACTTCATCCATATAAGCTGCAATCAGCTTGTCGATCAACTCACTGACAGTCACCTGATTTTCACGGCAATGGTCCTGCAGCCGTTTAAAGTTGTCCACATCCAGTGACAGGGTTCGGTTTGCTTTGACGATGCGTTTCTTAGGCACAGTGTTTTGCACCTCTTCCACGATCTGCTTCAGTTTGTCGCGCATTTTGTTCTCCTTCAAAGCCTTAAAAACTTTCCCCTTTTTTCACATACGTAAACTTATCGGCACAAATGTCCGTACAGTTTAATTGAAAGTCGTGCGTACGCACGCAAATACGGCCATATTCACAAGGAGATTAACATGTTACGCAAACAAATTACGGCTCAGGAAGTATTGGCGGTGACCCTCGCCCTGGAAACGATGTTGAAGGTTTTATTGGGAGTTCAGGAAGTCAAAATAGAAGTCACCCTGAATGCCGAGAGCGATCAGAGGAGTGACCTGGCATCCTGACGTTGCCATCCACGCGGTGCTGATCCCATCGGACTTCAGGTGAGGTTTTGAATATAGACCAGGGTATCAACCTCTTTATAGGTGGTCTTGACTGGATTTTGAAACCCACACTTTTCAGCTACCCGGACGGAGGGGAGATTTTCCGCATTGATGATACATGAAATCTGTGGGGTGGGAAGATGGTCCCTACCCCACTGCATAGCCGCCTGAGCCGCTTCCGTAGCGTACCCCTTGCCCTGCTTGGACGGTGTTATCATCCACCCCAAATCGGGAATCCCCTTGAGAGGCGGTTCGATCACCCGTTTAAAATCCGCAAAACCCACCTCCCCCACAAAATCTCCCGTGGATTTTTCTTCCACCACCCAGTAGCCGTACCCCATCCATTCCCAATGTCCGCGGAAAATCAGCATCCGCGCCCAGGTTTGTTCCAGCGTGGATGGAACTCCCGTGATATGGCGGGTTACATTGGGGTCAGACCAGATGGTGTGGGACGCGGCATAGTCCCCCGGAACATGGGGGCGCATAACAAGGCGTGGCGTATCAAGCCGAAGCGATGCCTCGCTAGATTTCATGGTTCCTCCTCAGGTCTGTCTGTTTGATAAACAACCAAATCGAATCTTATCTTTAAAATCTCATTCCCTAATCTTTGGGATATTCTACCAAAAAGACCTCATATTTTTTTAAATAATTTGTCCGTCCATGACATCTGATGTCACTTCCAACCTCAAAATTTCTCCTATATACCCCAAAACCGCAGGATCTTGACAACATACCGATTTCGTTATATCAGCTACCTTATTAGGAGCAATCCTGGGAAGGATTAAACATGGGTAAAAATAATACTCGATTCAAGGATGTTAAATCTTTCGGTCAGTCGCTCGGTCTCAATCACTTTGAGATGGAACTTATCCTTGAGAAAAAGAAACTCATCGAAAAACTAAAGAAGGCGCGGGAAAAACAAGGATTGACACAATCGGACCTCGCCAGGATAGTCGGAAGTCAGCAGCCAGCCATTTCCAGAATGGAGTCGGGACAGGTTAGCGAAGTCAGCCTGGATTTTCTTTGTAAAGTAGCTTTCGCGCTTGGTGTATCGGTGACGATTAAGGGAAAAGTTGCATAGGAAACGGTCAAATCACCTCAGATTCCTTCAAGTTCTTCTAAAGCCGCAAGCGCCGCTTGGCGCACAGCCTTGCGGTCGTCCGTCAGCGACATCTTCTTAAGTTGAGTTCGCGCAGTCCGGATTCTAAAACGACTGCAGGCAATGCATGCGTTTTGTCTGACATACCACTGGGGATCAGCCAGCGCTTTTTTAATTTGAGGTTGGACGGACTTATCCCCGAAATCCATCAGAACGTACAGGGCATTGAGTCGAATACCCCCGCTCTCATCATTTATCAGCAGGGAAGCGATCTTTTTCGCAGCCTTTCCATAGCCCATCCTTCCCAATCCTTTGATGGCATGAAGCCTGACTGTCATGCGTTCATCCTCCAAAGCTTCCATCAGCAACAGCGCCGCCCTATTATCACCTATGGCTCCAGGCGCCTGGAGGGACCATTTGCGAATGCGGGGATTCTTTCCATCCTGCGCAGTTTTTAAAGGTGAGGCACCGCAGCCGTCTTAAAGTCCATCAGCTTTTTGATAACTTTTTCGGCAGTTTTATCACTCGAAGTGTCCAGATCACCAATTAATGTCGCGATCTTCTCGGAACTCATGCGAAACGCTCTCCCATCTATAGGTAAAAATATGCATGCCGTTAACCGGCGTTTATTGTTGTCTATAACGCCCACACCCAGGCCAAACGGAGCTTCGATGGTGTTCACCGATAATACATCAGAACAACCAAATTATAATTAAGCAAATATTTGCTTAGTCGCAAATTAGCATGTTAAACTCACTCCATAGACATGCAAAAATTAGCAATTTGGAGGCCGTATGTTACGTCTGATGCCGGTTATTTTTAGTCTTGCCCTGATGACGACGTTTGGTTGCAACAAAGCAAAAGAAGGAAAAAGTGCGTCGGTTTCGGTGACCTTTGCTAAAAAGGAAACTGCCGCATTAAACGCCTCACTCACGCTCGATGTCACTGAAGGTCAGGTAGCGGGAGATGAACTAACCACCCTCAAAATCAAACCCATTGCGGTTGGCATCAGCGAGGCATTAAACAGCAATTACTATATGATCTGGGGATCAAAGAACTGCCGGGGCCAGGAACATACATTTGAGAAAGACGACAAGTCTTACAAATACTCGGTATACCAGGAAATTTGCGCCGCCAACGACAATGATGAATATCTAAATATGTTGGATCCGGTGGAACTCAATGGGACACTCAATTCTCAGTCTTACCCCGTCCCCCCCGGGAACTATAAGTACGTCCAGCTTGCTTTTTGCTCAAGAGGCAAAACCGATGGCGTCAACAACCTGATGTATCGTGCACCCGAAATGCCCGAAGATCATGAGGGGATAAACTGCGATCCGTTCGTTGGTTATACTGAAACCGGTGTGAATGTTCCCGAAGGGGGTTCCGTGACTGTTAAGTTGACCTACGACTTGGATAGTTTAGTGGACTATATGAAGAACTCCCCGGATATGCCCGCAGAAGAACCCGGTCCACACGACTATAACTGCTATTGGACTCCGGATGGCATGACCCAATATTGTCCGAAATTCGGCCAGGGCTCTCTGGTTCCGTCAATTTCGGAGTAAGTCGATGCGACCCAGTGCAATCCTATTGCCCACTCATCTCGAGAGCGACCTTGAGCAACAGTTCGTTGATCTGGCAGAGGAGTTTGCTGCCAGATTTAACGAATATGGTTTGCAGGTCAAAGTAAGCCGCCACGAAAAGCCCGTCGATTTTCGCCGGGCCAACTTTAAGGTACAACGTCTGGCTATTGGCTATCTGGAACACAACTTGGATATCCTCCGAGCCATGTCTGCAAACGGCGAAGGTGTCCGGGATACAAAAGTCTACCTTTGGCGGGCCTTAAAACGCTTGCAATTGGTGCCTCCCGGCAATGTTCTTGACTACATCCATGATGAAGACATCGTGGAAATTTATTTCCTGGACGAAATCCAGGTCTTTCGCAATTTCCGGTTTCTGGAAATGACCAGCTATACGATTGAAGAGATGCTGTGTCGGCCCTGGTATCGCAATACAGGACGCGGAATCAAACCGCAGATGCAGCTCATGGGGATCATCCTCAAAGGTAAACTGGGTCGGATTACCCAGCCCACGGAGTGGAACGTCCCAGAGCATGAGTTGTGGGAAAAAGATACTGAAGGAAATCATCGGTTTATGATGAAGCTCAAGCACTTTATTCCCTTGCGCAAGGATGGTAGAGTTGTGGCGTTTGTGTCCACCAACAATAGCCGTCTCCTTTGACGGGGCTGGGAACACCGTGACTCTGAAACGTCCGCAAAAACGATCTCCTAAGAAAGAAATGCCGACCGATAAATCATTGAGCGCCGTCATCAAGGCAGCACGCACCGCTAAAGGATTATCTCAGGAGGAATTAGCGCGACTGCTCGGTTACGACAGCGGGCAGTTCGTTTCGGATTGGGAGCGAGGCCACTCAGCCATACCCATGAAAAAACTTGCGGAAGTTTGCACCCTTTTGGAGCTCGATCGCGACCAACTATTTGATCTGCTGCTCGACTATTCCATAACCCGCCTCAGTGACAGTATGCACAAAGAGTTTGAACGGTATGCCTCTGGATCGAAAAAGAAGTAGGGGTATTCTCGGACGGAGTAAGCAATGACCGGACTCCAACTCAAGCCAACAAATTCACAGCTTATAATGTATGAAGCCAATAATCAAATCCAATAGGATTGTGAGCTAGGAGGACTATTCGTGACCTGGATTGTAATCGGTGTCTCATCGGGTGTACCATGGCCTAAGATTGAAGGAATTTTAACTTTTAAGGGGCACCATTTTACGTTACGTCCAGAAACAGAAGCATTGCTACCTTCTTTTACTTTTAAAATCCCACATGGAATGACATATGACGAAGGAATGTCCTTATGTCGTGAATTCATGAGCACTCTTAGCTGGGTAGAGGATGCGCCGTTGGAAGAAGAGAGTGTTTCTGGTGGAGGACACCCAATTAATATAGGAAAAGGTCCACATTGGCGTGCAATAGCTGTCGATAAAGTTCATATCCGATATCTTCCCGAGGTTACAGATCAAAAAGCTAAGCTGGCTTTAGCGTTATACAGAGAAGCCCACAACGTTAACAGCGTTCCCTACAAATTTCTTGGATTTTTCAAAATCCTTAATATCATCCTAAAAACGAAGACGGAACATTCGAATTGGATTAATAATAATCTCGATAGAATTGACAGTTCGGAAGCAAAAAAAGTAATCTCAACGATTAAGCGATCGCAAAACGATGTTGGGCGGTATCTTTATGAGTCAGGCCGATGTGCAATAGCTCACGCCTTTGATGACACTCGCCTGGTGAATCCTGATGATATTGGACATCAGAGACGCCTCCAAGTCGAACTACCCGTAGTAAAGGCTTTGGCTGAGCATCTGATAGAGCAGGAATTGGGCTTGAAGAGCAAACGAACTTACCATAGGGAACATCAATACGAACTTGAAGGTTTTCGGCATTTTCTTAACCATGATCTGATAGCCCGCCTTTCTAACGGGGAGTCTATCAACCTGGATACTCCGATACAACTTGGTAGGATTTCGATTAAACTCCATGAGCAATCTCCATTTCCAGCATTATGTGATCTCAAATGCAGATATCAAGAAGCTATAAATGGCTCACTCCATCTAGAAGCTACCTCGGACGATGCCCTGGTTTTTGTCACGATGAGATTAAATGTAGTGTCAACACACATATTTCGCTTTTCCCCAGCATAGCTGGTTGACGATTTTCACTGCCAACATTTTCACCAGCCATCATTCATACAGCTACCGCGCGAATCAGCATTTTTGGAATATCAAATGATAGTGGTCGCTTGGTTGCTCACGCATCGCAGTAGCGATGCGTCGAGCCGTTCATTAATGGATAGTTTTACGAATGGGGATTTGCCAAAATACCAAGACTGTCGCACTTGGGCTCTGGGGGCGAGAAAAGAGCTGGATTAATGAACGAGGCTAACCCGTTGATTCCTGGTGAACCTTTATGGCCATGCGTGCCGGCTGGCCATTCCGATTGGTGAATTTGAATCTCAGTTCCCCATCTTTTTCATAGGGTGTGACGATTTCTACATCCTTCTGTTGGTGCATATCGGTCGAATAAAATACTTCTGCAGGTGTCTTGTCATTAAGGATTTCCAGAGTCCAGAGATGATTGTAGTCATCGCGAAAGCGTCGGATATCGGCCTCCAGCCGGGTCAAGTTGTGGTGGATTTCAAAACTTTCTACATAGCCCTTTAGCGTTCGATGTATTCGCTCATGGGAGGCACAGAACTGACCGTAATAAATTGGGCTGTTTAGGAGGTATACGCAGAACTTCGCAAGGTCATTGCGGCACTCCAGGCGAAACTCGGGCCCGTTGTCGGCCTTGATGATGGCCGGTTTTCCATACTTTATGAAAAGTTCTTCCAAATGATCAATGACGTGCGCCGTCGATGTTTCAAGGTATAAAGCCGTCTCGAAAAAAAATCGGGAGCCGGCGTCAGATACTGTTAATAGCTGCAATTTGTAGTTTTCATGTTTGTGCAAGCATGTGAAATCTACTGTCCAAACCCTAGTGCCCGCAGTAAAAGCCCAACGTTTTTTAATACGGTCCTTTTCCGTCGCGCTTTTCTCGGCATGGGTGGCTTTAAGTTTGGTGATAGTGGGGATTGATATGGGGTAGTACGTTGCAGGATTGGCTGTGATGTACTTGTAGTATTGATAGGGTGTCCATTGTGGGAACTTAATAAACAGGATGAACAGCTGATCCCTTAACCAAACTGGGATTTTGTTGCCAAGACGCCTTGGCCGGGATTTTTTATCTTGAAGTCCAGCCATACCGTACATTTCATAAGCCATGATCCACTTGCGCAGGGTTTCCGGTGAACGTTCAATGGCGGCACAATAATCTTTGAGAGTGCCCCCAAGGGCTTCAAATTTACTCCAATAATCAAGGAGTCTTTTCTTTTGAAAGGCCGACAATCGTGTCACTTTGAAGTTAGGAAAGACCCTCTGGACAGCCTCTTTAAAGCAGGAGAGGATGAATATGACAGCCCCATGTAGGACGAGTTGCAGCCGCAACTGGCTGACCAAGGATTTGAGCTGGGCTGTTTCCCGATTGGCTCGATCCAGGTTTTGCTGTTGGAGGAAAATTTGGGGTTTGCCATACGACATAAGAAAATCGCGGCTTTTATTGATTCTCTTACTGACAGCCTGTTTTGAAACGCCCAATTCACGGGCAATATCGGCCAAGCTCATCTCAGGTTTTGCATAATGCAAAATTGAGGCTTGTATTGCGGGATGTAAACAAGATAAAGTCATGAGTGCCGTGTTTTTTTTGTTGTTGCAATGGGATTATATCCCAATACAAAAATCATACGGCACTCTTTTTTTTATGAAAGGAAATTGATATCCCGCCACAGTTGATTATTAACGTGGATGGATAATTGCCCGGAAATTTCCTGAACTCGAATGTCCTGGCCTAGAACCTTACCGATCAAATAGAGCCGTGAACCTCGTCCTACCCCCTCTCCATTTTTGGCCTTTTCGTCGTCATTTTTTGGAAGTTTGAAATCATCCAAATACTTTTTAACCGCTTCGATCACATTGAAATATCGATCGGATGGAGTAAAACCTCCAAGTGCTGAGTGTGGCCGGCCGTAGTTATAGTGTTCAACGAATCGTGAAATTTTTTCCATGGCCTGTTCCTGAGAGATAAAAAACTCCTTATCGATTAGTTCCCGGTGGATAGTCTTATGAAACGCTTCGATCTTGCCACACGTCTGTGGATGGTGGGCTCGAGCCTTAATATGGTTGACCCCTAGCTTCTGTAGCAGTTTTTCAAACTGGGTGACCCCACCCCAATGCTTGAACTGAGCTCCCTGATCCGTCAGGACTTCACCCGGAGCACCATGTTTTGCCAAGGCCACATTCAAAACTTCCAGGACGTTGTCGGCGGTCTGCTCTTTAAACAGACCCCAATTCACCACAAAGCGCGAACAATCGTCGATTGCGGTGATGAGGTACACTTTGTGAGCGCCTCGGATATAAAAACCCATAATGTCCATTTGCCACATGTCGTTCGGATTGGGGCGAGCGAATCGCTCCCATTCGCCAAGTTCTGCCTCTATGGCCTGCTCAACGGTTTTGTTCTGGTCTCCCTTGACGTGATAAGCAGCTTCAGCTGCGCCTTGATCGCCATCGGGCAACCCGTGTTTTTTAAAGATCTTTCGAATGGTATTTGCCGCAATGTTAACCGATTCAAAGCGAGTCATGTGATCACTTGCGGCAGCAATACCCAGCTCCGGACGCATTTTTTTCAATTGAAGAACCTTTTCAATGACCCACAAATTAGTTTTCTTTGGTTGGTGGTGGGGTCTCGTGCTCTTCAACTGCAATCCATTGATACCCCCTTCCTTGAACTGCAAATGCCACTTACGCACAAGGCTTTGGGCAACGTCAAATTCCCGAGCCAAATGCCCGTAAGATTCGCCATTTTCAATGCGGGTAACAATCTTGTGTTTAAAATCGACGGAGTGGACACGCGAGGGCCTGCGCGCTGGAGGCGTAACTTCGTTGGTGGTCATGATGAATATTCCCTGTTGATTAATGTTAAAATTCGTCAACCGGGTGGGCGCCCGTCCGGGACCTCAGGGGTGTATCAATAAAACACCTACAGGCTTCCGCCACGTGAAAAATTTCGCCGCCGGAACTCCGCGAATACTTAGATAGAACGCAGCGACGACTCGCCAATAAATCCACGAGTTTTAATTTTCCCGAGACAAGGAAGAAAAAGCTGCGACTACGGAATCGTACTCAGATGTAGATTACCTGGGAGAGAACTTTGATGATGCTGTATCGGGAAAAAAGAAACGATTAAATGGCTCAGCGGTTGGTGACCTGATACGAACTTTTGCTGTAGAATTTATCGTGTCAAATCAGCATGGTAACTCGCTGATAGTATTTGCGGGACAGGCTATAACCCTGAAACGCAATCCCGTTAGGTTGAAAGAGAATCGCCCCAAGGGCCAAACCCCATATGGGTACCGGAAGAATTTGTTTGGACAGTTGGTCGAATGTGATGCCGAACAGAGGATCATCCGCAGAATGGGCGAGCTGCGGCAAGCTGGAAAGTCGCTGAGAGACATCGCTCAGTTTTTTAACGACCATGATGTACCAACAAAAAATGAAGGAAGGTGGCAAGCAAATACAATTCGACTAATTCTCAATGCCAATTGAAAAAAACATATTTTCTTGATTCAAGTCTGCTTAGATTTCTTTTTCTTGCCGCCTATGCCAAATAATCCTAAAACTCCCTTTTCTTCTGTGACTAGTTGGTCAGCTATTTTATCAAGCAATTGGAGCTTTTTAGTTGTTTCAGTTCCTTCTTCTTCACCAAGATTTTTTATCTCGGCTTCCAAAGATTTTTTGACTGAGGCAATTCTATCCAGGAGTGACTTTTGTGTATCAGATCCTGCTAACTGCAGCACCTTATTCTTCGTTACATAACTACTTACGGAATCTAGTTCGTTAAGATCGCACCTTTTAATTGCGCCATCGAAGTAACTACCAACAAATCTATCAACGTCCCTAGCGAACGATTTTGAAGTGGGCATAAAATCAGAGTATATTGAAAGCAATCCACCCCCATCATTCGTTTCTGAAGTACTATCTAAGGTAGCCAGGTAATTCCATAGCTTGTCAATGAAAGAATTTAAGTTATGACTAGATGTAGGCTTCAGCATCATTTTAATATCATTCGCGTAGAATGAGGGCGATTTTCCTTCGGCAACCATTTTCGATTTAGTGAACGTCATTAAAGCGTCGAAATATGGGACACCGAGCGATAGATCCGCAGTATCACGTCTAGCCATTTCTACTACTAACTTTTCGATTCCATTACCCTTAATTGTCAAGTTTTTCGTCCAAGTAGATTCATCCAATTCTTCAAGACCCTTTTTAACAAACCCGATCAAGCTATCCAGATCTTCTGCCTGCAACGCCAGAAGTCGTGTATATAAATCTGAAAGTCCTGGATCAAATCCAGTTTCGATAGTTTTACCGATTAGCCCAGATTCCTTTGCAAGGACTCGGCAAATGTCATCCAGGCTTTCATCGCTCGCTAGTCTTTTTAGGTTTCTGTATGACTGTGTCACATCTGTAGACTTTACATATCGCAAAATGCTTTCGTCGTCTGAAACCATAGCTTCCAGGCATATCCCAGCCATTGCCTCAGCATTTGAATCTTTCTTAACAACAGATATCAAACATTCAGTCGTAGAAAATCGTTTGGCAACGTTAATGAATGGAGTCAGATTTGTGTCTGATCGCGACTCTTTTTTTGTAAGAAATTTAATGAACTCAACCTTTCCTACACTTGATTGCCCTAACGCACGAGGCATCTCTGAGCTGGTGTTATACATCATTAAAAGATAGGAACATAATGCTGCCGTTGCCAGGTCTTGTTGCTGGACTGCCAGCTGATAGTAGTGCTGAATCACACTGTGTTTTGTCAAATCACTTAGCTTGGCTTGTGCCTCCTCTATTGTTTTCATATCCACGATAACCAATAATCCAGATAGCAATCCCCGCACCTCTTCTAAATTAAGGTTCGGTTGATTGTTAGGAGTGGTCTGGAGCCTACTAATGCAGACGTCTAACAATTCGCCAAGTTTCCAATTTGTTTTTGATCGTAACATTACTAACAGTGCATGTGAGTCCTCTTCTTTGAAGGTTCCTTCTGATACTTTCTTCTTGATTGCATTAATTACTTCCTGTGGTTCAGCTTCCGGGATCAAGTATGCATAATTTTCTGACGCACCAAAGCTGACGTCTGTTGCCGATTCCAAGTCCTTGGGAGCCAAGGACGTAGCTAGATTCAAGTAGCTGTCAATGTCAGACGGAATCTTGAAATTGGACTCCAAGTAGTCTTTGAATCCAGCTCTTTCCAATGCGGGAAATAGTGACGACAAAGAATTGAACCACTCGCCCAATTCCACAATGGGAGTTTCATTGTCTTTTGTCTTAGTCTTTACCGTCTGCATTGAAAGCACTACTGCTTGCTTTACGACACTTTCTCGTTTTTCACTTACTGAATTCATGACCAAGCAACACATTCCCGAACCCATTACCGGGTACCACTCATCGATTTTTTTAGCATTAAGGAAATCTTTGCATAGTTTTTCCCAAATCCTGTTTTTGTGCCCGCTTTCAATTTTCGCTTCAAACAAAGTGTGAGCAGCTAAGACAATATTTGCCGGCTCACTATTTACCCAAGCAGCGTTTTGTATGGTTTCCTCACATACGTCGCTAAATCCAGCGACCCCTTCTATCTCTTTTATTTTATCGCGATCAAAAGTACTAATTGCTTCCAATAACGGCTGCTCGACCAGCAATTGTCGCGCCTTATTTGCCTCGACTTTAAAATACATCGATGCGAATTGAATCTGTATTTCATCTAAATTGAAGGAAGAAAAAACGCTCGTTGAATAAAATTTTCTATCCCGCAGTTTTGACACGTTTGTTTCGATTCTATCTGCTTGAGTTAAATAGGGCACGTTCGGCATTAATCTAAAAAACGCCGGAAAAGTCGATGTTTTCTCGTCAATAATCTTGATTATTCTGACCGGTATTTTATTCTCTTCCCTATGAAATTCGCAGAAAAACATCACTGGAGAATAACTTGTC
>JAKQGS010000084.1 GCA_029556045.1 Pseudomonadota bacterium
GACGCAGTCGTCCTTTTGGTGCGGTTTTTTTGGAGTTGAGCGCTGCCATGACGCAGCAAACTCAGCCAGCTGGCACTCCGGTCATAAAAGAAAGTCAGTTTGATGAACCGGAACGGGTCTCCACGGAAGCCACCAAAATCAAAGGGGAGGTCAAAATCCCGCTGATCTTTGATGCAACACTGGCGGCATACGGTGGCGTGCAGTTTTTAAAGGGATTTAACGATGGCAACATCCCTTCGGGAGATACCGATGCGGACGGGAATGCGATCTTTTTGATAGTTCCTCTGGAGGTGGATCAGCAGTTTGCGGGCATGACCCTGAGCATTGATCCCATCAGTTGGCTCCGCATTTCGATGAACTTCAATTTGGCTTATAATACCTTCATTTCACCCGACGAAATCTACCAGACGGATGTTGATATCAACAATCCTTCGACGACGCAGTCGTCCTTTGTGCTATTGCAGGCCGCCCATACTTTCTAACTCAATGAATCATTGACGGCGGCCAATCTCCTGCAGCGCAACCTCGAGGATCGGATCGATACCCTGGCCTGCAATCAACGGATCCCGCACAGGGACATCAGGAGTGACCCCATTGGCAAAAGCCTCTATAAGATCCGGAGACACCTCCGCCTGTGGCAATCGCACCAGCCAGTTCTCATGCTTGAGGTACACGCGTTTTTCTGTACCCATCAGACCGGCGGTGGGTTCACTCACAAGTGTCGCTCTCTTTTGAAGTTTCAGTGAACCCGCCAGAGCCTCACAGCTCCCCGTCATTTGTTCATCCATCAGGATCCAAAGTGGTTTACTGTAGAGAGCGGGAGATTTCTTGGTTTTATCACCCGTAAAAATCACCGGATTCATAGGGGATACACCCCCGAGTCCTCCACGAAGATCCAGGATCCAGGCATCGGTGAGCTTCTCAAATTCAGATGCATGGCGGCGCAGCAGGTTGGCCATGCGCTCCCCCTCGCAAGACCACAAACGCAGGTAAGCCACCGGCTTGCCCCTCGTCGTGATAATTCGACGACTCAGATTGCTTCCCCGCTCCAGTATCTTCAGAGGCTCTTCCGGGACCGGCTGCATATGGGGTTGCAACGGTTTATCCCAGGCGCTCCGTCGCAAAACCACCTCGAGTGGTCCGGAACTGAGTGGCAGGGCTGACTGGCCATGAAAAGGTACACCGTTGATGGTTTGAACTTCATCGCCCCGCGCCAAGAGCTGATTTTCTGATGCTGCGGTTCCCGGGATGATTTCCTTGATATACCAGCGGGCGCCCCGTCTTTCCGCCACCCAGCCGGGAAACCACAGGCGGGGAGTTGCCGGGGGCTTTCCATCTACCTGTCGCCAACCATGGAAAAATATTTGTTCGTGGTCCAGAAGCGATTGACTGCTCCATCCCAGCTTTTGCAATAGCTGCGTGGCTGCGACCTTTCGCGCCTCCGGTGTATTCAGGCTACGGGAGTGATCCAGATACTCTTGCCGGAGGGATGGCCAGTTGGTGGGAGGATTTCCTTTGAAATAATCGGACTCAAGAACTTTGATCAGCTCGTGGGCTCCTGTGACGTCTTTTTCCTTCTGGGTAAGATCCCCTTTGGTGGCGTCGGCAGATGCACTTACCGTCAGGAGGCCGGCAAGCGCGATCCAAGCCAATGCAAGGCAGAGGGAAGGGGCACGGTGTCCGTTGGGATTGCTTCGTAATTCCTGTCCGGAAGGTCGATGGATCGTCATTGATCCATCGCTTCGATCAGGGCGTTATTCTCGGCTTCGGTGCCCAGGGTGATCCGCAGACATCCCTGTAAGCCGGGGCCTTTGGACACGTTGCGCACCAGGATGCCCTTTTGAATCAGGTTTTGATATGCGGCCATAGCCTCATCCTGTGAGGGCCACCGGAGCACAAGAAAATTAGCCCGGGATGGTTTTACCATGAAGTTGCGTCGTTGGCCGATGTGGCTCAGGTGCTGGTGCAACCGCTCCCGCTCCGTTTTGGCATGCTGAATATTACGGCTCACAAATTCTTTCATCTCAGGATCTGTAAAGACCAGGGAAGCCGCCGCCGTGGTGAAGTGATTCAGCAGATAGGGCAGGCGCAGTTTATTAACCTGGCGGATGGTTTCCGGCGCGGCCAGAATATAACCCATGCGAATACCGGCGCCCCCCATGGTTTTGGAAAGCGTGCGGAGGATGATCAGGTTATCGTGCTCTTTCAGCAGGTTTGTGTAGGGTTCATCCGAAAACTCATAATAGGCTTCGTCAGCCATAAAGAGACTGTCGCGGTGATCCTGAAGAAGTTTTTGAAGGTCCCGGTAGGGCAAAAAGGTCCCCGTGGGATTGTTGGGGGACGCAAACATCACCAGCGATCGTGGGGGCAGGGAGGACAGGGTGCTGGTATCAAATTCCAGATCTTTGGTGAGCTCCCATGGCTCGTAAGCGAGGCCCGTGTATCGGCAATGCATTTCAAACAGCGGAAAGGATGGCCGCAGAATTTTGATTTTTCCCGTCACCCCGTGCGCAAACGTGTCCAACAGCAGGGTGATCAAATGATTGGAACCGGGACCTGTGAGGATGGCGCGGGGATCGATATCGAGGTAGTTCGCCAGTAACCGAGTCACGTCATCGGCCATGGGGATGGGGTAGCGGTTCCAATGCATCGCTTTGGTTTTGGCCAGGATCTTGTCCTTCAGATGATCCGGCCAGTCCCAAGGGCTCTCGTTCTGATCTAGTTTGATGGCAATATTCTGGGGGGCGTCCAGTTCATATCCCGGTGCTTCCCAAAGGGATGGGTAAAGGAAACTTTTCAACCAATTGAGATCAGGGGATTTGGGCGTCAGCATTGTTGGTCTTTCCATGTGCGATGGCGTTCACAAGCAGGCCTTTTCTTTCCAGGAGGTGGTAGGTCACGATGGACACCGCGTTGGACAGGTTCAGGCTGCGCACCCCGGGATGAAACATGGGGATGCCGTAGAATAGTTCAGGATAGCGGTGGTGTAAAGCATCGGGTAATCCGGTGGTTTCCCGCCCAAAAACCAGTAATTCCACGTCGTTCGGCATCTGGTGGTAGGGGCGGGAGGCAAATTTGGAAAAAAACGCCACTCGCTGTGGCGGAAATTGAGCCAGCAGTGAGCCTAAGTCCTGGTGGATCTCCAGATCCAGAAAGGGCCAATAATCCAGTCCTGGGCGCCGCAGGTTTTTGTCAGACATGGAAAATCCCAGGGGACGAATCAAGTGCATGCGACAGCAGGTGGCTGCGGCGAGTCGGGCGATGCTGCCGGTGTTCTGTGGGATCTCCGGTTGAAAGAGGGCAATCTGCGGGTGGCCAGGCTTCATTTAATAATTCTTGCGATCGACGGGGTTGGCAGGAGTGGTTGCGCTGGTATTCCCCAGTGGTGGCGTGGCTCGTTGATAAAGGACCTTCATGCGGGCCATGGAAATACCGTTGACCAGCACATGACAAATAATCGGTGGCCAGAGGGATCCTGTGCTATCGAACATCCATCCCAGCATGAGCCCCGCCAAAGCAGCCCAGACGCTCCATGCGGAAAGAAAACCCTGTGGCCCCATATGCAGGAGTCCAAAGAGGATCGAGGTCAGTGCCAGTCCCGCAAACGGCTGAATAGCCCCCCGGAAGAGCAGTTCTTCCCCAACCCCGGACAGAAGGGCCAGGTAAATCACCATCCACCAGGGTAGGGGGCCCATCAGATAGATCATGGTTCGTTTGAGGGCGCTATAACTGGGAAACAGCTCTTCAAATAAAAAGCTTGCGGTCAGCATCACTCCGCAGCCCAACATGGCCAGCGCCAAAAAACGCAGGCCCTCCTGCAGGGAAGCCGGTAACATCATGGACCCCGCAAGGTTCTGATGCGCAAAATGCATGATCATGGCCCCGATGGCACCCATGGCCATATAGACGATGGTGGAAGTCTGCCGCAGCAGGTCTCCCGCAGAGGTGTCATCCGGTAATTTTGGGGGGAGCGACGCCATGGGTATCCTTACAATCAATCCATGGGTTGGTAGCAGAATCAGGGGGAGGTTGTCCACCGCAAAGCACCAGGATATAGTTGCCAGTTAGAATCTTAACCGATTATTTTAATGAGAGATTCCAGCACGCAGGACAATGTTACGCAACTGCCAGCCGTCCATATTGGTGCCACCATCGGTGATGAGGCGAAAGCGGATCATCAGGGTGCAGGGGGAAGCCGGAAGCCAGGGGCTCAGATTCATCGTTTCCCAATGCAGGGTGCGCCAACCACTGAGGCGAAGGACCTCCTGCCAGGACGCGCCATCATCTGTTGATACCTCAACCAGGCCAAAATCACTGCCCTTTTCCAGCTGGTGTGCCGTATGTATTTGCAGCACCGCATGGTCATTCTCCAGAGTAAAGGTCGGCATGCGGGCGCTGATATTCCGGTTGCCACCGTATTTGGAGTCTGGACTATCCGTCAGAACCGACTGATTCTCCCACCGCTCCAAACCCCAGGGTGGATCAAGCTCCCAGCCCAGGAGGTCCTGGCCGGAAAAGGAATAAATCGATATGGATAAAAGGGTGGCGATTGGAATCGATCCGGTTTGTAATGGTCCTTGCTGGCCTGCGTTGTCGACGGCACGAATCTGCGCATATCCCCCGAAGTTCCAGGGTAGATTCACCAGGTCAGCGGTAATGGTTCCCAACGTATCATCAGATTCATGCGGGCGGTAGGTCACCGGCGTTGCAGCCTCCCATTCCGTTTCGTTGTTGATGGGGTGGGACGCGATGCGGATCTGATAGTAGGCTGCATTTCCGACGTCCCCGTCATCACCGGCGCGACCCCATGTTAAACGAACTTCCTGCAGGTCGGCCTGGTTCTGCTGCCAGTGGGGAACAGGACCAGGGGGTGTTTGGTCCGCCAGATCCAAAAGATTGCCCCCATGAACGATTCCCCCTTGTTGCAGTAAACCCGCCAGCTGGTAGTCCGGCATGGCGGTTCTTTGCAGGCGTTCTCGCACCTGGAGGGGTGTCATGTGGGGTTCTTGTTCCATCAGAAGAGCCGCAAGGCCGGTCACAAAGGGGGCCGCCATTGAGGTGCCGCTCATGATATCGTAGCGGCCGCCTGGCACTGTCGACAGGATATCAACACCGGGGGCTGCCACATGCACCATGCGGGGGCTGTGGTTGGAGAACGACGCCAATCGCCCGCTGGAATCGGTGGCCGCCACCGTGATGATATTATCAAAGGGATAGGCGGCTGGATAAATCGGTTGATCATCCAGAAGGCTCTCATCGTTGCCGGCGGATGCCACCATCACGATGCCAGCCTGCTCCATTTGTTGCACCGCCAGTCGCAGGGCCTCGGAGTCCACATCCTTGCCCCAGCTGTTGTTCACCACGCGGGCGCCGATGGTGCGGGCGTAGTCCAGGGATCTGACGATGGTGGCAATATCCGCGATGCCGGTGCGGTTGAAGGTTTTAATGGCCACCATGGATGCCTGCCACACGGTGCCGCTGATGCCGATGGCGTTATTACCCACCGCTCCAATGATGCCGGCCACATGGGTGCCATGCTCAAAATCATCAGAAGGGTCGTTGTCGTTATAGGCAAAATCCCAACCACGCCAGTCGTCCACATAGCCGTTTCCATCATCATCGCGGCCATTAAAACGTTTGTCAGCGCCCGTACCATCCGTTCCGCTCTCACCGGGGTTGATCCACAGATTATCCTGCAGATCCGGGTGTGCGGCGTCAACGCCGGTGTCGATGATCGCAATCAGAGTGTTGCGGGCACTGGTGCTGGTCTCCCAAGCCACCGGTGCGCCGATATCCTTGCCGGCAATGCCACCCGGGATCCCTGGATTGGATAGTCCGTACTGGCGGACAAACATGGGGTCGTTCGGGACGACGCCGTGTAGGGAAACAATATGGTTAGGTTCAACAAATCGCACGCCGGGAAGACTTTTCATGGTGTCAACCCAGCTTTCAATATCATGGGGCTGCAAAAAAGACGGTATCCGGATGACGGCACCGTGGATGGACGGCAGCAATGTCACATGCTCCAACCCAAGGGGGCTGGGAGCCCAAGCAAAAATCTCCGTGAGACCCGGCAGGTCTTCCAGTCCAATGATCCATTCCTGGGGAAAATCGGTCGCTGGGAAAGAGGGAGTCGTTCCGCCATTGATGGCGGTCGCCGGACCAGCCAGGGCGCACAAGCTGATGCTGATGACAGACACAAGCTTTTCCAGATTCTTTCGCAGAATGGGATCTCCGGGAGATGATATTTGTTTCGGCAGTGATCTTTTCTAACAGAATTCTCATCTTTAGAATAGTGCGGAAATTCCCAGATGTTAATTTATCTTTTTTGGAATGAAAAAGGGGAGCGCTTGGCTCCCCTTCCGTGCGTATGTTTGACGTGACAAATTACTGGTAGGCGGTGATTTGAACTTTTTTTACGTTCATCAGGGTGCTTTTGTTGTTGAGCTGCGTCATTTTGACCTCAACATGATCCACCACTTTGCCGGTGCATGATTTGAGGTTGGCGATGGTTTGCTCAAAGGCATTTTTCACCGGATCAACGACTTCAAAGTCCGGTTTGGTTTCTCCAGCCTTGTAGCAGCGAATTTCCAGTTTGATTTCCGACCACACATCGGATTTGCCAGAATGGGCTGCCCAGGTAAATCCTGTGGCTTTAATGGGTTTGGCGGGATCAAACTGCTTGCCCTTGGTCAGATCGAAGTCCGACAGAGCATTGGTCATGTAAAGGGTGGCACCGGTAAAGTCCGTGTACATATAGGGGTCGCCTTCGACAGTGTCGATTTTGGTGGCTTCAATACCGGCGGTGATGTCGCCATCCACCTTTTGATTCATGATGTAGATATCGCCAACTTGGCGCACCAGACCCACCATGAAACCGTTCCCTAATGCACTGAGAGGGCCCACCTGCGCACCGATGGAGGTGGCCATCGGAAAGGCGGCGTGTCCGGAGCAGGTTGCGGTCTTGGTCAGGCAGTCGCGGGGCATAATGGACAGGTTACCACCGCTGTAGCCCCCACCCCATACCGTTTTGTTTTTGGGTTCGTAGGCCAGAGTGTAATACCCATTGCCGTTGAATACGTTGCCGCTGCGATCCCCCCCCATGGCGTAGGAGGCTGGCGTTTTGGAGGTTCCCTGGGTTTCAGAGGTCAAGTTCGTGGAACTAAAGCTGCCATTCGGCGCCACAGTACTGGCGGCAACCGCGGTCAGGTTGGCCAGACTTACAGCCGCAGGTGATGATTGAAACCATTCGCTGTAGTAAATCAGGTTTTCCTGGTCGATATAACAGCTATAACCCCATTGAACCCCGGCTCCGACGTTCACGGTGCCGGTTTGTTGGTCCCACTTGGGGGCATAGGGAGGGGTATTTTCCATGGCAAACTCGACAAAGTTGCCCATACCGTAGGCCATACCGAGGTAGCGGGCTTCGTTTTTGCGGTAGGAGACCACGCAGACCCGATCGGAGGCGCCGGGGCCCGAGAGTTTGAAATAAGTGGGAGATGTGCGGTTCAGAGCCCCTTCCGGGGTATTTTCCCGGTCGATCCAGAAGAGGTGTCCCCCAGTCTGGGCCATGATGACCCCACCTTCCGTCACATAGGTGCGGGTACCGGAGCCGGAAGTGAGATTATTCCACTTTTTCTTGCGGACGATGGTTTTACCATCCAGTTCAAAGTAGTAGGCATTCCCCAAAGTGGTGGCGACCCAAAGGTGGCTTTTCTGCGAGGACTCCAGTCCCTGCGATAGGAAAGAACCTTTGAATTCAGGTCCAAAGACCAGAGGCGGATCTTCGTCCCCTTCTCCCAGATTGATGTCTGGTTGTGGAAGATCGGCCTCATTGATGGTGGTGATATCAACGTTGGGATCCGTGCCGTTACCGTTACCGTTTTTTCCGGTACCGGAACCTGTTCCCCCTCCAGCTTTCTTTTTGGAGTTGGACCCCATAAAGGAGGTGTCGTTGCAA
>JAKQGS010000108.1 GCA_029556045.1 Pseudomonadota bacterium
GATGGCGAGGAAATCGCTCATTTTGACCAAAGGCAGTTGCGGGAATATCGCAAGAAGTTTGGCATGCTGTTTCAGCACGCCGCCCTGTTTGACAGTCTGACGGTCGGTGAAAACGTCATGTTTCCCCTGCGGGAGCATACCAACATGTCGTGGCCGCAAATGCTGGCCCGTGCGGAAGAGGTGCTGACCCGCACCGGACTGCCGAATATTCAGCACCGGTTTCCCTCCGAGTTGTCCACCGGGGAAATGAAACGGGTGGGGCTGGCACGGGCCCTGGTGCATCGCCCACGGATTATTTTGTATGACGAGCCCACCACCGGTATGGATCCGCTGGTGTCGGAGATGATCGATGAGCTGATCGTCAAGGTCAGTCGGGAGGAGGAGGATTTGACCTCTATCGTCATTTCCCATGACCTGAAGGCAGCTCTCGAAACGGCGGAAAATGTGATCATGTTATATAAGGGCAAGGTTCAGCAGGCGGGTCCTCCGGAAAGTTTTCGAACCTCCAAAGATCCGGTGATTCGGCAGTTTTTTTCGGGTAGTGTGGAAGGGCCGATGGAGTTTCTTTAGGGTTGAAATCATTGGCAAAATCGTCACCCACTCAAGGATTGAGGTCAGGTGCCGATGACAGACCGAGGTGTCTGTGCCTCACCCAATATGCAGGGAGCATGCGGGATGAACAATCTGGGTACCGAGTTTCGGGTCGGGGTCTTTACCCTTTTGGGTTTAGCGGCCACCATTTTTGCGATCTTCGTGGTGAGTCCGAACCTCTTCGAGACCGAAGACAAAAACCGATACCACACCATCCTCAAGGATGCCGCCGGTATTCTGCCTAAAACGCAGGTCAAAACCAACGGGGTCACCATCGGTAAGGTGGTGACCGTAGAGCTGGATCGCCACACCACCAAAGTCACCTTTGAAATCAAAAAAGACGTGGCGATTCCGGAAGGATCCACCGTCGAAGTGCGCACGGTTGGATTTCTTGGGGACAAATTTATCGAAATTCACCGGGCGGATGGTGAAACCAATCTCCCTCCGGGCAGCCTGATCCCACGCGACGAGGACAAAGCAGATCTCAATGAAGTGATCTCGATGGTGGGCAATATCGCTACCGATATCAAAAAGGTCACCACAACCCTGGCTAACGTGCTGGGGGAGGAAAAGGGTGAACGCAGTTTGGCCACCATTGTGGAAAACATCGAAAGAATCTCCTCCGACGCCCGGGATATCCTGGGGGATAACAAAGAGGATGTGCGTAGACTGATCGCTAATCTTAAGACCTTTTCCACCTCACTGAACGACGTATTGAAATCGGAAAACCGCGAAAAAGTCGATCGTATTCTGGCGGCTCTCGACGAATCCATGTTGGAAGTCAAGGGAGCAACCAAGAGCATCCGTCTGGTGGCGGAAAAGGTGGAAAAGGGCGAGGGTACCATGGGCCGCCTGTTTAATGACGACAAAACCCTGGAAGAGTTGGAAGGAGCCATCAAAGAAATCCGTAGCGTTCTGGCCCCCGCCTCCAAACTGCAGATCGCCGTCGACTATCACGGCGAGGCGCGGCAGGGCAACGAAACCCAGAACTACTTCAACCTCCATTTTCACACGCGACCGGACGCCTATTACACACTTGGTTTCACGGACAAGGTGAACGACGTCATTACGACGGAAACGGAAACTTTGCCGGACGGTACCGTGCGGGAAACCAAAAAGACCGAACGGGCGCTGCGGTTCAACCTGCAGTTTGCCAAACGCTGGTACTGGGCAGCCCTTCGTTTTGGCTTGTTTGAATCAACCGGCGGCATTGCCTCGGATCTTTACTTTTGGAAGGATCGCGTGCGGTTGTCGATGGAAGCTTTCGAGTTTGCGGGCAAGGATGATGAGAACCGCGATTTTGCCCACCTGAAAACCTATGCCAGTGTGCTCTTCTTTAACCATCTCTATGCCATGGCGGGGGTGGATGATTGGACCCGCAAAGATCCCCTCACCGATAAACGGATCAAAGAGCCGAAATACTTCTTTGGCGCAGGGGTGACCTTCAATGATCAGGATCTCAAGGCTCTCTTTGGGGCTGCGTCGATAGCGGGAGCTGCGAACTAGGCGTTCCCGTGTTCGGGCTGATGTGATCAGGATTCCTGGCTGACGATCTGCGCAGGGTAGCCCGCATCATCAATGATCTTCTTCACGGCTTCTGCCGGTAAATCCCCTTCGATAACTCCCTTTTTTTCCCGCAAATCAATCGCGATGGACTTGATGCCCTGATGGCGGGACAGCAATTTTTCAATGCGGGCCACGCAAGAACCGCAGGACATGCCTTCAATCGACAGGGTGGTTTTGGTCATAAACTTTCCTTCATAAGGGGGGGCAGCTGTCTTTTTTTTAGGGGAATGAGCTCGGTATGGCAACTACAACCCGGCATTTTCTTAAAAAACCCCAATATTATCATTATTTTAATAAATTATAATATAATAATTTTATTTTATTGACATTCATAATAAAGTTTTGTATTTTATTAAAAGACTGACGCACTCAGTCACTCTTCCTGAACTGTTGTTGTTAACCGCTGATACGGAAATGGAGCTGCCCACATGAAAAGAAGATCTGTCACTCGTCTTGCCCTCGTCTCGTTAGGGGTCGTCACGACCTTACTCTCATCCCACATCGCTTTTGGTAATGAGGCCGCTGTTGCGGGCGAAGCTGCCGCAGGCAGTGAAGCCGCCGTCGCTGAAGAAACCAAAGCCGAAGTCAAACATGAGATGTTTCAAGCCAATGGTTCTGCCATCATGGTCGATAGCCTTGGTATTGAGATCACCCCGCCCGCCGGCTGGGACGTGCGCACCAATTCTCTGGGCATGAGCCTGGTGATGGAAGCTCCTGTCGATAAAAACGCCAAGATTGATTACAGCAAACCCACATTTCGTCGCAATATTACCGTGACGACGATGCACGAGGGTTCGCCTATTGACGAAAAAGAAGCGCAGCGGATCAAGGAAAAACTGGTCAAGGATATTTCCCAGATCGGTGGCATCAGTGATTTTCAGTTGCACGGGGATCATAAGTTCTTCAATTACCGGGGGGAAAACGACGGGTTAATGATTTACTCGACGTTTGTGATGAACAGCTTTCCCATGATGCAGATGCATGTGTTTGTGTCCGGGTCGAACAACCGCTTTTTGTTGACCTATACTGACCTGGCTGAAAATTTTGAAAAAGAAGCCACCTTTGCCGAAGCATGGGCCTCGATTGTCTCGATCAAAGTCACCGGTCATTCTCCGCAACGTTACCGGGATTTGTTGATGTACGGTGTGCCTGCAGCTGTTGCGATCCTTGTGATTGCCGGTCTGCTTTACCGCCGTCGTCGCAGCATCTACCGTGAGTTTGGGGATGCCGAAAAAGAGCTCCATTCTGATGAAGAAGTTTCTGGGAATGATGCTGAACTTCATACGGGCATCGCCGCATTCTCTTCCGTTGAAACTCCGATCTCTGGCTCTTGGGAAGGGTTGAGCCGCGCGGAGCAACCAGTCAGCGCTGTGGAAGAGTTTGCCGATGCATCCGACAACGAAGTCTCCGAAGCCAGTGGTTTTGGCGGTTTGTTTGCCCGGGTTACCCGCAAGTCTGACGCCAAGAAGGCTCACCGTGCGGCAAAATCCGAACACTCCAACGTGGTCCCGCTGTCTGGCGTATCCGCCCTCAGCACCTTCTAATCCTGACGCTGCCCCTGGTTTTCCAGGGATAACGCCAGGATCGGTAAGGGTGGTTATCGGAAAGAATATTGTAAATCGGTGTTTTTTCCGATAACCATCCCACCTCACCCGCTCCTGATCCGAGTTTATACGTTTCGTATCTGCGCTTTTTTGGACCCCACGGCTGCAAAGCTGTGGGGTTTTTACGTGGGTTCTGCTAGAAATTTGTTGGGGAGGTCGAAATATGAAAACTATGCCCCTGCGCAAAGCGTTCACACTGATTGAACCAGGTCCCGTCGTTCTGGTGACCACCCACGATGGTAAGCACTCCAATATCATGACCATATCCTGGACCATGGTGGTTGATTTTTCCCCCGTATTTGCCATCACCACCGGACCCTGGAATTATTCGTTTCAGGCGTTAAAAAAGACCCGGGAGTGTGTGCTGGCGATTCCCACCGTTGACCTTCTGGATGAGGTTGTCGGCATTGGCACATGCTCGGGTGCTGAAACCGACAAGTTTGAAAAATTTGGGTTAACTCCTGTGAAGAGCAAAAAGGTCAGTGCCCCTTTGATCAAAGAATGCGTTGCCAATATCGAATGCAGGGTCATCGATATGGTGAAAAAACACAGCATTATCATTCTGGAGGGTGTGGCAGCCTATTATGATGTTAATCGCAGGGAAAAACGCATCCTCCATGCAGTCGGGGACGGGACTTTTTCCGTGGATGGGCGCAAGTACAATCGTCAGAAGATGATGCAGTCCAAATTGGAGGGGATTATTTAGGGTGGTTTCGCTCCGCGCAGAGTGACGGCGGAGACGCCGTCGTCCTGACCCTGAGCGGAGCGAAGGGGAGGGATCTCAATCGACCCTAGGAAGTCCGTCCTGCAATGGTTTCCACCAGAGCCTCATAGAGGTCATCGATGCTTTTGATGTCGGGACGACTCCCCACCGCCACCGGTACCACCGCGACCCGCAATCCGGGTACATCCTTGGCGACACGCTCTCCTGCCGCTGGGCTAAAGAAATTCTCGATCAGCGCCAGATTTACCTTCTGTTCTTTTGCGGCGTGGATCACTTCCATCAGGTGTTTGGCAGACGGGGGAACACCGGGGATCGGCTCCAGCACCATGACGGTCTCCACACCAAACCGCGCTAAAAAGTAGGTCAGGGTTTTGTGATAGGTGATGACTTTTTTCACTCCCGCTTTTTCGATGCGGCTCTGCCAGACTTTCACCTTATCCTGTAGCCGTTGCTGCAAGGCTTCGGCTCGTTTGCGGTAGTCCGCTGCATGGGCTGTATCCAGTTCTCCCAGCTTTTGCGCCATAAGAATGGCAATTTTTCCAGCCCGCACCGGATCAAGGGTGACGTGGGGATTGCCGGCGGGGTGAATATCCCCCTGGGCTCGCGTGACACGACCGCTGGGGACGTCCATGGGTTCCACCGTCGGTCCCACTTCCACATAACCGGATTGTCCCGGGGCAATCTTGGGATTGCGGGCTCCCGAAATAACGTTGGGTAACCAGCCCACCTCCAGCTCCATGCCGATGGCAAACACCACATCAGCGCGGTTCACCTGCATCATCAGGGACGGTTTGGCCTCAAGGGCGTGGGGATCCTGGTCCCCGCGGCAGAGAAGGCTGGTTTCAACAAGATCGCCACCGACCTCAACGAGGATGGCGTGAAGATCAGCGGTGGTGGCCACCGCTTTAACTTTGGCCAATGTTGCGGTTGAAAATCCCAGAACAAAAAGGATGCCAGCGATAACGGCGAGCTGGCGCGCCCTTGGATTAAAACGCATGGCTGGGGTGTGCTCCTAAGATAAAGGTGGCTTGGATCTCGGCATAACGGTCGATCAGATCCTCGGTATTCTTTACAGCGGTGACCACATGATTGTAGGCCAGCCTCAGGGTGGAAAACTCGCTGGGTTTGAACGTCAGGGTGGGGACGTAGGCCACCTTGCTGTTGTCCAGTTTGTCTCCATTTTCATCCTTCAACGAGGTTTCCGTAAAGTAGTCGGCCCGGATCCCCAGTCGGGTGGATTTGGAAAATCCATACTGGGGAAAAACATAGGCTCCCCAGGCTTTTTGTTCGTCGCCTTCCAAAGGGGCGATACTGCGATGCCAGGCCTCCGACTGCAGCAGAAACGCCTGGTAATTGGCCGCCTGCCATTTGGCGGTGATGTCCGCTCCGGTCAACCGCATGGCGTCACCCTCCGCATCCTGACGGGACAGGTAATTCAGGCCCACCTGCAGGCCTCCATCGGCGGGTAAATCGCTGAAGGTGACCAGCCGGGCGTAGTGGGTTGGCTTGCGGGGCTTGGCCGCTTCGGTGTGGGCCTCCTCAGCCGCATGCTCGTCTGCCGCCTCTTCCGTCGGTTCGTCTGCTATGACCTCTTCATGGTCGTGGCCCTCATGCCCAAATGTCCAACCGTTGGTAACCCCGACCGTCAGTTCCAGGAAGAACGGCAATGGCATGAGCAGGCTATACTCGAACCCGGTATCCATCACCCCCTCGCCCCCAAAAAACTCGGCTTGCACGTGGGGGGCTGAGATAAAGGCCCAATCGTGTTGGTGAATCTGATTCAGGCGGCCGATTCCCAGCAAAAACTTGCCGAGCCGAATGCGTGACTGCGGGATCAGTTTGGTGGTGGATAATACCGCC
>JAKQGS010000119.1 GCA_029556045.1 Pseudomonadota bacterium
TGGGTTTCGTAGCTATCGAGCCATAAGATTGGCGTTATTTCACAACCTTGGCGGGCTACCCGAGCCAGAGTTCACCCACAGATTCTGCTGACGAGGCGAAATTTATAGGAGGAGACGGAAAAGAAGAATCGGCGATGCGGCAAATCCCGCAGGGCGTGCAATCTGGCATGATAGAAATAAAAAATTATTTTGATAGATAATTTATATATAAGAACTTCGATGCTTCGCTGCGCTCAGCATGACGACGGAACGGATGCTATTTGGTATCGAGACTGAGCAGGCCCTCAAGGCTTGGCAATAATTTGAGGTCACGATGCGATTTGAGTTTGATCCGTGCGACCCGAGGTCCTCCCAACCACAGCGCTACGGCGGGGGCAAGAATCTGATCCAGCTCCGTAATGTAGGCGTCAAACGACGTCACCAGAGATTGGTCCGGTGCGATTGTGCCCCCAATGACCACCACCTGAACACCAGCTTCTTGGGCCATGCGGGCCACCTCGCTGGTGGGCAGACTGGTGCCGAGATAACAAACCGGGTGACGAAGCAATGACAGCAGGATGGCTGCCATCAGGATACCAAACTCATGAAACTCCCCCTCAGGGGTGGTAAAGAGAATCTTGGGGCGGGTGGCATCGCTGTGTCGTTCACTTTGTTGGAGCAAGGCCAGCAGATGAGAGCGCAGCACCGCAGAAAGCATATGCTCCTGCGCAATGGACAATTCGTTGCGTTGCACCCGCTCTCCCAACTCAGCCAGCAGCGGGCGTGCGACCGTAAAAATAAATGTCTCTGCTCCCATTCGTTGTCGCAACCACCCTAACTCCCGTTCGATGTCGTCGTGCTGGTTTTGCCGTAACATTTGCAGGATCTGCTGCGTCACATGCATGTCCGCTTCGGTGGATACGGGAATACTGGGGTGTTTGCCGGCGTTGCTGGAACCACCGGATGAGGGTTCGTGGTCCAGGGGACTGGTACGGGCCTGCCCCACCAGCGTGTGCAATGATTCTCGACTGAGGTGGGCAATGGCGCTGATGGTATGGCCAAAGGACACCAGTTCCCGCATCAGACGCAAGCGCTCCACGTCCTCCGGCTGATAGAGCCTTTGACCGCCGCCGCTGCGCTGCGGTTGAACCGCCTGATAACGCCGCTCCCACGCCCGAATCGTATGGGGAGAAAGGCCGGTCAGGCGGGCCACCGCTTTAATATTCATTCCCGGATGCTGCATGTGAGGCCTGATAGACGTTATTTCTTTTAAGGAACTGTATAAAAAATGTTTAAGATTGGACACTAAAATGAGAGCGCGGGTTTTGACAATTCTGCGACAGCTGGTTGAATTCTTTAGCCCGTATAGGCATTTGCAGGATCAAACGACTTATTTCTAATCCCATCAGGCGCTTTGGGTTTTTAGCTCAGGATCTGTCATATCCTCTGTGTCGCTTCTGTCCCAATACTTCGAACGCTTCGAACGCGATGTTCGATTCTAGTTGTCAGTCCCATTTTCCTGTTTTAAGGTTGCTCCATCAAAATCGCAAACATCAGAGGCCCCATGCAGGAAAGCTATCGGGAATATTTGTACCACTGGTATCTGAACCGCGTCGAAGCGGATCGCTCCTATTCCCTGCGCCGTTATGCCCAGGATCTTGGGGTGTCGGCCTCCACCCTCTCAGAGGTCATGAACCAGAAACACAACCTATCCCTTAAAAATGCCAGGGTCATTTGCCGCAAACTGGGCCTGAATGCCGGGGAGCAGGATCATTTTCTAGCACTGGTGGCTTCGGCGCATCAGCCAGGTGGAACTGCAACGGCATCACCCCGGGATGCGGGTACTCCCTTCCATAACATTCCGGTGGCAGACTTTTCTTTGATCTCAAACTGGTATCATCTGGCGATTCTGGCAGCGGCCAAACTCAATGGGGGGGTGCTGACGGCTGCGTTTATTGAAGGCCGATTGGGCCTCAGCAATCTGGAGGCCCGTGGCGCCCTGGAGCGCCTGCATCGGCTCGGCTTAATCCGCCAAGAGGGGGACGGATGGGGGGTGGTGCAGTCCAAAACCACCACATCCAGCCCCACCCCATCAGAAACCATTCAGAAGTTTCATACGACCATGCTGCAGAAGGCGATGCAGGCGCTGCGGTTGCAGCATCCCGATACCCGGGAGTACTCCTGCAATTTTATCCCGATTCCGAAGTCCGCTCTGCCGGAACTCAAAAGCCGTATGGCGGCCTGGCGTCGGCAGTTCGCCGATGATCTCAAAACCAACGATCCCAGCGATCGCGTTTATTGTTTGATGATGCAACTTTTCGCGGTGGACCGCGAAAGCCCAACCCATAGAGGAGGTATTGAATGAAGTTCCAAGGTCTTTTACTCGCAGCGGTACTCGGGACCAGCGCCTATGCGGGCGACAACCACGAGGTTGGCAACGGCGGTGACGGCTTACGCAAGATTTTCCGGGATGCCAAGAATCTGGCGTCAGGTCTGGTTAAAGGCATCACGCCCTGCGGTCTTAACGGCACGACGGAAGTCAATAACTGGATCAAGGACAACCATGTGGCTCTGGCAGAGGATATTCTGGGCAGTGATCACAAATGGGTGGTGGACTCGCAGGATACCTGTGCTTTCACGACCTACGATAAAAAGGCACCTCTGTACCTGTCCTATGAACAATGTGGGGAAACCACCCGTGGTGCGCAGGACGCCATGTACGTGGTGATCCATGAGTCCATTCATCATCTCGGTGTACGGGATAATACCATGGTGGATGATATCGTCGAAGCTATCATGCGGGCGGAGCAGCGGGAATGCCCTGATATGCCGATGGAAGCCTATTTTAAGCCAGATGTTTGCCCTGGATCAAACATGGATAAAACCACATTCCTGTCGTATTTTAACCCCGGTACCAATCAGGCTCTCTATGGTAACATGCGGCACTATGCCCGATTTCGGACTTGTCATACGCAAACCGGCTGTGAGGATTGGCGTTATGCACCCAGCTGGGATGGCGAGCTTAATTTAAAAATTGACCGATCGGGGCAACATCTCGTCGAGCCAAATTTTGGTAATATCTCTAATCCCCATCGTTTTGAATTTGAGAAAGAACCTGATTTTAGTATGTCTTCATACTATGACCGGGGAGTTCTCTATTCCGGGGGAAAGGCGAGTTTTTCTGTTAAGGCACATGGAGGAGAGCAAAGGTACGGTCGATACTCCGAGACGAGGGGGTCGGATGTTGACTTCAAGATCAACGCAGGTTGCGCCCACTATATTGCTTCACCCAAGTGGGAGTATGAGAGTGATCAGCAGTGGTACGATGAGGTGCAGGTTGCTGGTTATTCCGGCGATCGTTAAAGGTTAAACCTCTTCTCCTGCTCTTCTGGGATATCAAAGCCTCTCATGGCTCCTGTTATGAACGTCAAGAAGTCTGTCCGGACACCAGATGTCTGGACAGACTATATTCAACCGGCAATCCCAATAGATTTTAAAAAAGATTCTTCACCGTCTCAGTGTCGATGGGTGCCATTTTTTTACCGATGATGGCGTAGTAATAGAGGGGCTTGCCATCGATGGAAATGCGGTGGCGGTAACGCTCGATATGCCGCATTTCCACAATCCCCCGGTTCATGAGATCCCGGATCAGCATGGAGAATCCCGTGCGATCATCGGAGCGGAAAAAGGATTCTTTGATATTGAAAGCCAGCCAACCATGGTCTTCCACGAGGTTGAATGCATTCACAAAAGCCTCCGGTGGAATGTCCCCATATCCCAGCGCTGCCACCAGTGTCATGGCGGAAAAACTCCATTCCTGCAGCTCCTCACGATCCTCCGGCTTCATTTGGCAGAGATCGAGCAGGTAGTAACGGTCGTAGATACCCGGATGGTCCCGTTCCGCCGCTTCCTTGGCCTCGGGAATAATATCGAGTCCAACGATGCGGGCTACACCAAGTTGATAAAGAGCTTCTGCCACCATGCCATTGCCAGCACCCACGTCCAGGACTCTGAGTTCGGACATGGTTCCCCCGTCCGCTTCGATTGATTGCTTCAGCAACTGTGACACCTTTTGTGGGGAATTGCATTTTAAGCGCTGATAAAACAATTGTTCATATAAGCCGGGGCGTCGATAAAGTTCATGATAGTCGTGAAAGCGAAGTAGATGGGATCCCTGTTCATCGTCCAACTGAAAGTAGGCCTGATGTTGGTCCAACTGATGAGGCACGGTGTTGGGAAAACGGATGCGGTATCGTGGCATTTTCATAGGTAAATTCCTCATCTGGTGGGGGGGGGGGG
>JAKQGS010000210.1 GCA_029556045.1 Pseudomonadota bacterium
CTCAAGGCCTCTGGCTTTTTAAGGGCCACGTCCACCATCATGATGGGGGCGGACACAACACCGGGGGGGGAGCTCAAAAGATAATGGGAGAGAGCCTCTGCGGCGGTTTCAATCAGACGAAAGCAGGCCTCCTGCAGGATAAATCGCACCTCTGCCGTCAGGGCATCATAATCCACCGTCTGTTGCAGCGACTGATGGCGCACCGCAGGGCGGGTATCAAGATGAAGGTGAAGATCCAGCCGCACCCCCTGGGGGCGCGCTTCCTCTGTCGGATAAACCCCTATAATACAAGGCACTTGAAAGGACTCCAGGCTGATCACATCCCAGGTCTCGCGCCTTTGACTCTCGCTTAAAAAATCGCTCATTGGCATCTCCTTGCCCTCCCCTTCTAATCCAAGCGGTCCCGCCGGTCAAAGGTGAAAGTTCCCCACTGAAAAGTCCGGGGGAATCGCCGGATTGTCCCACTCAGTCACGCCCATGGGTCAACTCCTACACCAACGGGCAGGCATTGAGGGGTCCCGGGGTTCGTGGTATAGCTCCCCATTCCACGGCTGGCGCCAGGCCTCCCATCGGTAAAGGACCAAGGGTATACGGTGGTCCCTGCCCGCCGATCGGACGGCACCGCTACCGCCAAAGTATTGTATCAATCCAACCATCGTTCAACCGTTCAATTCGCAATGAGGGCCGCCCAGAACGGTTAAGGCAGGGTTCAGAATTATAGGCAAGATCTTGGATTACATCATGCAACCTCCTAGGTCTGGTAATTGTGGATTCGTCCCAAATAGCGTTCATTTCATGGGACGTCATATGCTGAAGGAAACAAGAAAGCGTGCTAGAAAAGACACAATGACAATGAGGGGACAACATTGGATGCAGGGAAACCAGGCAAATGGCGGTACTAACATAAACTAAACGCGGTTTCGTGACACCCTTGCTCGGACAGGACACTGACGAATAACGCCGAGGTCGGTCGTTTGCAGGAGAATCTATACGAAAAGAAAAATAGTTGACTTTGTCCTGCATCAACTTGAGAAGGATAGTCTGCCGTTTATGCAGGTTTTGATGCATCCTACCAATCATCTTCACTCACCTTTTATGACAGACTTCGTCGAAAAAATGTCCGCTTTTATCTATTGCTGAAAGGTTATTATCCATGCGGGAAATTACTCATGTATGGTAGCTTGCGGAGCTCCGTCGAGATGACATTCTTCCGTCTTTTTATCAGGAGATCTAAGTATGAATCTATATTCGCGATCGTCCGGTTGGTTTGGTCTTTTTGCAATTGCCTTGCTAATGCTGACGCCTGTCATTGTTTCTAAAACCGCCGTTGCGGACCCACAGTGCCCCTTGGAATTTAAAACCAAAAATCTCTGCGCCTCCTTGACTTGGACAAAGGAACCAAATTTGGGGGAATATGGCGAATTTCTCATAAAATTTTGGGAAAAAGACGGGGGATCCTCTAACGGGCCCTATATTTCGCCCGCGGAGATCGTGTCCTCCCGCCTATGGATGTCTAGCATGGGACATGGGTCATCCCCGATCACGGTGGAAGTGCTAAAGGATGAAGCCGGAAGCTCCATGCCCGGTCACTATCGGGCAAGCCAGGTCTTCTTTGTGATGGGAGGTGCTTGGGAGATCTGGATTGAGCTTACTTCGGGCAGTACGAAAGTCGATGCCGCAATGATTGAATATACCCTCGGGGGTGGAGGGCAAGGTGGCGGTGGACACGGTGGCGGTGGACACGGTGGCGGAAATGCTGACATTGACCTTGGGAAAAAAATATTTTTTGAACGCTGTACTGGTTGCCATGGCACGATGCGTCAGGGAGCGACCGGACCTGCTTTGACACCCAAGTCCCTCGCCGGAAAACCGGGTTGGCAGCTCAAACAGACGATAGAAAATGGCACACCTAAGGGGATGCCTGCATGGAAAGCAATTTTGCCCTTTGACGAAATCCGGGCTGTTATGCAGTACATCAAGCGAACGGAACCTACGGCACCTCCAGCCTGGGGTCGCAGCGAGATCGCGCATAGCTGGAAAGTTCTCGTACCTGTAGCGGATCGTCCGTCGGTTCCTGAACATAGCTTAGACCTTGCCAACATCTTTGCTGTCACGCTGCGGGATGTCGGAAAGATTGGGATTATCGATGGGGATTCCAAGGCTATCTTTGCGACTCTCGCAACCGGATATGCGGTTCATATCTCACGATTCTCTCAAGACGGCCGTTATCTTTACACCATCGGCCGTGATGGAAAAATTACGATGATCGACCTTTGGATGAAAGTTCCCCAGATCGTCGCTGAAGTCCGTACCGCTCTTGAGGCGCGCTCCATTGAGGTTGCCAAGGGCATCGATGGGTCTACCGTAATCATCGCTGGAGGCTATTGGCCCTCCCACCTCGCTTTATTTGACGGGCAGACCTTAGAACTCCTGGATGTTCAAGATGTGACGACCCTTGCAGGGCTTCCTCCTGTGGAAGCAGGCAAGGAAACCCGAGTCGGGGCAATTGCTGCATCCCATCACACCTCGGAATTTGTCGTGAACCTCAAGGAGGCGGGTAAAATCCTGTTTGTGGACTATGCGGACAATGCTTTGAAAATGACGGGTTTGGCTGATGGCGGTGGGCTTCTTCATGATGGGGGTTTTGATGCTTCAAAACGCTTTTTTTTCGCAGCCGGACCTATGGAAGAGACTGGTCGGATTGCCGTGATCGATACTGTTACCCGTGCCACCGTGGCCCACGTAGCGGTTCCCGCGCGCCCTCACCCTGGACGCGGTGCTAATTATCATGATCCTGAATTCGGTCCTGTATGGGCTACGGGGCATTTAGGGTCAGATCAGATTTCCGTCATCGCAACCGATCCCGCGAGCAGCCATGCATGGAAAGTTGTGCGAAGCTTGCCGGGTGCCGGTACGGGCTCACTCTTTCTCAAGACTCATCCCAAGGGAAAACATCTCTGGATTGACACCACGTTAAGTCCAGATGCTTCTGTCAGTCAAACCATAGCGGTTCATGATATCGCAAATCCCACGGCGCCAATACGGCGTATCTCGCTACAATCCCTTGGGCTGTCGAACCGTTTTCCGAACGCCCGTCTTGTACATCCCGAGTATAATCGCGAGGGGTCTGAGGTCTGGGTATCCGTATGGAGCCCGATGAATGAATCATCAGCGATCCTTGTCTTTGACGAAGCAAGTGCGGGGTTGAAGCATGTGATCGAATCACCCGACCTTGTGACCCCGACCGGAAAGTTCAATAGTACGAATACGCGTGACGATATCTATTAGAATGGGTAGTTTTCAACGGTCAGGATCGATGTCAAAAACAGTGCGGTTATTGTCGTAATGGCACTCCTGGAGTCCGGCTTTGACATCGCCCTCACCCCCGATTTCGACAAGGTAGGAGGCATCCGTGAGAGGTAGGGGATTGAATTTCACTAAAACCCCTTCTCCCACCTTGATTCCCGCAGGCGTCTTGACGCTGCTTATCTTCGTCGTTCCATCGGCGGAATAGAGGCTTAGGATGCGTTCGACTCCCACGTTCACTTCCCCCTCATTGGCGATAAAAAAACTCAAGACCCGTTCTTCTTTGATGTCAGAGTCATCGAAATACAGCGGCGTCACGATGATAAGATCCGCAACCGGAATTTTACCGTCCACGGTCTTAACCAAGGGGCGGTTGACGCGAAACCCATATTCAGAAATAGTCGCCAATGGATTAACCTGCAGGGCATCGTCCACGATTTCCGGGAAATAGCTATACTGGTTCCATAACGCGCGTCCCCCGATCCAGTGTTGAGTGGAATCCTCGAATACGCGTACCCCGCCCTTGCCTGGGGAAGACACCACGATTTCTACCGATTCGTCCTCGTCAATATTGGCAATCACGGGATATTCCCATAGGGTCCCCGATGGGTTTATCACCGACCACAGGGTGGTACCTGTCAGACCGTCAAAGATGTAGAGGTAGTATTCATCGTTATAGATCACCTCCACCTTGCCGTCTCCATTGAAGTCGAAGATTGTGGAACCAGTGCGATAGGAAGAAACGTCCACGGTGTTGTGTTTCCAGAGCAGCTGACCTGTCGCGTCAAACACCGCATAGAAGTCGCCGCCAGCTGTACCGATCTCAAACTTGCCGTCTCCATCGAAATCGCCGATATTCGGAGCGCCCCCTCCCTGAAGACTCACGTTAGCAGGGATGGCCTTGCTCCATTTGAGCGTGTTGTTCGTATAAGTTTTGATCATGCCTCCGCCGATGCAGACCAGGTCCGGTGTGCCATCTTTTTCGAGGTCAGCCACGGCGGAAAAACCATGACAATCCCCTGCCCACAAGCGGGTTCCCGTGTTCGAATAGACCTGTGACCCCAAAACGATTTCCATGCCGGGGCTTGATTTGTCCAGATCCGCAAGGGTATTGACGACTGGCGCTGTGAGAGTCGGCGCTGGGGTCAGGCGGAACTTCTGGGTGCCATCAGCATTGAGAACCACATCCCCCGCGGAAATTTCCGCGTTGCCGTCGCCATCAATATCCGCCACGGTGGCAAAACAAAAGCTTGCGGAACAGGTGAAGTCGGAATATTCGAATTTTACGCTCCGAGTTTTATAGTTGATGGCTATAATTGCAGCTTTGCCGCCCTTTAAGGTTACCCCGATAATCTCAGCATACCCGTCTTTGTCAAGATCCACGAGAGCCGGTGTGGTGCTCACCATCATGCCGATCCCTTTATCCGCCATCGAATCCCAAATAGCTTTTCCCGTCTTGCCCTCCAGAACCACCACGGGACCGTTGACCGTAGAATAGTTGGCGTAGGTTGAGGGAATCGTCACAACTTCGATGGATCCGTCCTGATCGAGGTCGCCGACTACAGGCGCCGAATAGGTAACGGCATGACCACCCGCAGCACCGCTCCAATGCCATTTTTCGACGGGGCTGATGGAGCCGATGACGGGATCAGGTTCGATAAAGCAGGCTTTGGGCTGGACGGGCGGCGGTACGACATTAACATGCACGGACATGAGAACTTTCGCGAACTCATCATCCGTCACGGCAAATTCGACATCTTTTTGCATGGACTTTCCGATGTCCTGAAGGTCAGTTTGCCAGCGCAATTGCGCGACCTTGTCCGGTTCGCGCACCAATGTGAGGCCCGGCATTTCGAAGAGACTCAGGAAATCTCCAGTTAGTTGGTCCAAGACTTCCGGCTTGGATGTGTCGAGTTCAAAAGTGCCAACTTCCTTCGCGATAATCGTAGCGGAGGCGTTATTAGGGGATTGATCCAAGGTGGCGGGAGGCCCGCGCCGCGATGACCCGCCGGCAAATTCGACACTCCCACAGGATGTTGCACCATAAATACAAAGAAGGTTGAGGCACCAGCGAGTCTTTTCGAAATTCGTCATCAAGCTCATCCTTTTCTCTAAGGGGATGGCACCGTCGCTCCTAGGATTATCGGCTGACAGCAAATGGGTCTTTAGGAAAATAACAAAGAGCCGGTGTTTATTCCCCAATATGAAACCTTAAGTGAGTAAACTTGACGATTGGTCGGCAAGGGAGCAGTGCAATCGTTTGACGGTGATGGTCAGGATTTTTGATGGTATTTTGATGAGTCCGTATTTGCTTGCTCTGGAGGGAATAAAAATTTTATAGAAAAAGGCAATTGGATCGTTCACCATCCTAATTTATTCATGAGCAGGAAAAAAATTGAGCCCTTTAATTCCGAGTTGGCAGCAAAAAGGCTTAAAATATTATAGTTATCGCCATTATTTAGAAGAACGTTTTCACGCCCGTGTGCATCGGGTGAGCATCGATGCGGGATTTACCTGCCCCAATGTGGATGGCACCGTTGCGTTTGGTGGCTGTATCTTTTGTGACAACCGTAGTTTCACCCCAGCCCATAAATTAAAACGGT
>JAKQGS010000160.1 GCA_029556045.1 Pseudomonadota bacterium
CATCTTCTCTAAATTGTCCAGTTAAATCTGTATATTATAAGAGACATCCCCTAAGGTCCGCGCCCTACGCGACCTTGGGGGATTGTTATGTCGTCAAAGGCTTGGCCGCGTAGGGCGCGGACCTTAACTTGATGGGTATGGAGGACTATTATGAAACTGAATTTTTTGGCGTTAGTATCTTTGACTCTGTTGGCAGCTTGCCAGCCTCAATCAACGTTCCCCGGATCCAACAGCCGCCTCAAACATGACCTGGGGCGGGCTGTGAACGATACCAGCCCCTATCAGTGGTATGAACTGACGGAGGCCCAATACGAAAAGGCTGTTGTAGCGCCCTTTGTCCAGCAGGTCATGGGGGGAGGCTCAGCCAAGGTGGTTCCCACCGACGATCCCCTGACGGTCCGTCTGCAGTACTGGGTGGACCAGATTGATGCGATGCTACGCTTGCGGGACCCTGGCAGTTTGGCCAATGTGCCCAAACCCAAAGTGCGGGTTGTGCAAACGCAGGAGCAGAACGCATTTGTGGCGCCGGTGTTTTTGTGCATCAATCTTCCAGTGGTATTGGAGGGTGCGGCGCAGAATCAGGCAGAGGGCGAGGCTCTCATCTATGTGCGTCGCGATAAAGCGATGGGTATGGTGGGCCGGGATCTTGTCAGTCGCTGCATCTATCCCGACTGGTCCCGCGATCAGCAGGTGGCTGCCCTCCAGTGGCAGTTCAGCAATATTCCCTCCTGCCAGCTGACGGATGACGGAAAGACCCTGACTCTATCGAGGGAATGCATCACACCCAAGACCGAACCTCAGATTCTGGCAAAAGCCAAACGGGTCATGGTGTTGGCCACCGCAAACTATGTGACGGTATTGGGCGGTTATACCGGTGAATTGTCGGAGGAGGAGATGGCTGGCACCCTCGCGCACGAATTGGGACACTATTACATGAGTCACCCCAATGCTGGAGAAGGTACCTACAACTATTTTTATTGGGCCAGTGAAGCCAGCGGGGCAACCAAGCCCCAGGCTGATGCCACAGCTCAGCCATTGGGAGAGAAGCTCCTGGCGATGGGGGCGCAGGGTCTCTTTTTTGGGGAAAGCCTGTTTCGTCCGCTGGCTGACCAGCGTTACCACACCGCTTTGATTTATCCGACAGCGATGTTGGCGCAGCAATTGACGATACGGCAATGTGGTTTTACACCCTTCTGTCAATCTCCGTGCCGCAATCTTCTCGGTCAAGTTGCCGCGAATCGGGATGCGTTAATCCGATTAAGCATGCCTCCCACCTCCGGTCCTCTGAGCCAAGGGGATTTGGAATTTTATACGGCCTGGGAAACCACGGCTGACGCATGCCTCAGTCAGATTAAGATGGATGGAACCACAGGTGCCATCGATTTTGGAACCGTCGCGGAAGTGTTTGCAGGACAATCACCTCTGTGGCTGGAGATTATCAAGCCCAGCACTTCAGCAACCACACTGGGAGAATTGTGGCTGGAGTATTCCGCGCAGTTTCGTGAACTGGAGCAGACAGTTCCTGCCAAATGGCGGGATTTAAATAGCCGAGCTGTGCAACTGGGCCTTGGCCATTATACGGACGAGCAGGAAGCCGATGAGCTGGCGGTGGAGTGGATGGCGGCCATCGGCCTGGATCCCAAGGCCGCCGTTTCCAAGTGGCTGGAGTTCGCTGCGCGAGACGAGGAAGCCGGGTTCATGACGGTGCAAAGTCAGGAAGCTCTGCCCCTTCGCTGTGAGCAGGCCGCAAGCCTTCAGTGGCGGGACAATGCAGGACAGTCCTTAAATATTTCCATGGGAAGTCTGTCAGACTCCCACCATGCCGCCTGTTACCGCGCCTTTAATATGAGCCGGGAAATCAAAGTGCACGGCCTGACGGCGTCGCATCCAGCGCAGCAGCAACGAGCGGCGGTACCCGCAGGTGAAACGGCTCCATCGTGGGAAGAACTCACCGCTGCCTTTCGTCCGTAAGTTTGGCTGTAAAGTGCTAAGATGGGGTGGTGGAGGTTCCGGCGATGGCCAATCTGGTTTTAATAGTCCACCTGGCTTGGGTGATTTTTGTTGTAGCCCTGACCCCGCTGATTCTTGTCGGCGGGTTTTTTCATTGGCGGTGGATGCGGCATCGAGGTCTTCGCCTAACGCATTTAACCATGATGCTGATCGTCACCGTGGAAACGCTGGTGGGAATCAGCTGTCCCCTCACCACACTGGAAAACAACCTGCGGCGCTTGACGGGCGGGCGGAGCTACGACGATGATTTTGTGGCCTTCTGGCTGCGGCGTATCCTGTACTGGGATTTTGAACCCTGGGTTTTCACCGTGGTTTATGTTTTGTTTTTTGCCTTAATCCTTGTTCTTTACCGGTTGGTTCCGCCCCACCGTCCATAGTAGAATGGCACTCTTGAAGAATTGCGAAAATGTCATGCATGATCACGGAGAAGAAAAGGATCACTGACCCATGCCCACCATGACGCAGCTGGAGTACGTGTTGGCGGTGGATACCCACCGGCATTTCAGCAAGGCTGCCAGAGCCTGCTTTGTCACCCAGCCGACTCTCAGCATGCAGCTGCACAAGTTGGAGGACGAGATCGGGGTGGTGATCTTTGATCGCTCCAAAAAGCCGATATTGCCGACAGAAGCTGGCAAAATCGTCATCAAGCAGGCACGACTGGTGCTTTCGGAATTCAAAAAAATCCAAATGCTCACGGACCAGACCAAAAAAGAGGTGTCAGGGGACTTTGTGCTGGCGGTGATACCCACCCTGGCTCCTAGCCTGGTGCCGCTCTTTGTGCGCACGTTTTCCGAACGATTTCCCAAAGTGATGCTGACGGTGCGAGAGATGCAGACGCAGGACATCATCGCTGCGCTCGATCGGGAGGAGATTGACGCGAGTCTGCTGGCAACCCCTCTGCATGTGAAAACCCTGACGGAGGATGTGTTATTCTACGAGCCATTCTATCTCCTGGTCCATCAGAACCACCCGCTTGCCCGCAAGAAAACGGTGAAAGAAAGCGATCTGGAAGGCGCTGATGTTCTGCTCCTGGAAGAGGGTCATTGCCTGGGCAATCAGATCATGAATGTCTGTGATGTCAAGGTGAGGCGGCCGGTGATGCGCAATGTGCGTTTTGAAAGCGGCAGCCTGGAAACCCTGATCCGCTTGGTAGAGGGAAATGTGGGGTACACTCTGATTCCTGCATTGGACGGTCTGCATCGGGAGAGCCGATCGGCCCGCCGCGTTCCCTTTGCCAAACCGGTCCCTAGCCGTGAGGTCAGCCTGGTCTATCGCCGGGATCAGCTGAAGCGACCTGTGTTGGAGGCTCTGAAAACCACGATAACGGAATCCTTACCGCCGGAAATACGTAAAATTCGCAAGAAAGATCTGGAGGTTATTGAAATCGATTAGGGACGTTTATCGCAGGCCTTGCCTTGGGAAAATTCGGCCTTAGATTAGTTCTGTCAACAGGTGTCACTTGGATCAATTCCTGGCAAGAGTGACTCCTCCCTCAATAAGGAGCTCCCTATGGCCATTCAACACCTGGACTTGAACTCATTTAAAACCCAGATCTTTGATTTTGAAGCCAACAAGGAATGGACATTTGCGGGGGACAAACCGGCCCTTATCGACTTTTATGCGGATTGGTGTGGGCCATGCAAAGCGCTGGCTCCGATCCTGGAAGACCTGTCCAAGGAATATGCTGGCAAAATTGATATCTATAAGATCAATACCGAACAACAGCAGGAGTTGGCGGGAATGTTTGGCATCCGCAGTATTCCCAGCATGTTATTCATTCCCAGCTCCGGAAAGCCCAGCATGATGAGCGGGCTGGTGCCCAAGCCTGAACTGAAGCGCATGATCGGTGAAGTTTTGGGCGTCACGGGCTAAACATTATCATCGACAACGTGGCGAGCCTCCCCTGGAGGTTCGTGACTGTCGCCTGCCTCACCCTTGAGCTTTCTCCCTACACACACCACCCCAATCGTGCGAATTCTTTCCAATAAAACAACTTTGACGTTGAAAAAAAATCAATAAATCCCATAAAATAGACCTCCATAGAAAAAACAGCTGAAATTTTGATCCTCATATGACCTAGCGCATATGTAGGGCAGAGGTTTTTGCCGTTAAATGATCAAGAACAACGAGGAGAGCCCTATGAAAAAATATCATGCATTTCTACCAATCCTGACGTTAATGCTCGGTTCAATGCCAGCACGTGCCCAAGTGATGGGGGAGGAGGCAGCGGTGTTGACTGCTCCGCCCGTGGTCCCGCCCCCCATTACCCGTAAGAACAACGCGAAAGTCGTGGTTAAACTGGAAGTGATCGAAAAGAAGATGCCAATCGCCGACGGGGTGGAATACACCTTTTGGACATACGGCGGGACGGTGCCCGGAAGTTTTATCCGAGTCAAAGAGGGGGATATGGTGGAGTTT
>JAKQGS010000165.1 GCA_029556045.1 Pseudomonadota bacterium
TGAAATCCCATTAAAAACTATGCCCCCAGCCCGCGTTAGACGCGGACTGGGGGCTATCAAGCGGACTCGGTGCTCGCGGTCAGCCAACGGTTCGACCGCGCGATAGCCCCTTGGCTATCCACACATTTGGCGGAAGACCCGATTTTTTTAACACTTTCAAGTCGCTCCTGTTGCTGGCTACTGAATTTTTCCTGGGCTCGCTTGAGAGTTTCAGGAAGATCATCGGCTTTAGCCGAGTCAACCATCTTTAATATTTCGATGATTTTGGCCTTTTCGTCTTCTTCTGATGTGGATTCGATAATTTGCACAATGCGCGATGGGGTGAATAGGGCAAGGAAAGTCACCTGATCCTCGTTGGATAGTTGGAGAACCAGACCTCTCAGTTGTGCTGTGGTGAGCTTGGTGATCCACGAAGCTCCTTTCAGGGTCAGCAGAGGGGAGTCCGTGAATTCATCGAGAGAAATCTTACCGTAGAATGACTCCAGAGCTTTGCCCCGACTGGCCTGTGCTTCTCCGAGTGCACCATCTCGTGCCAAGAAGCTCCTGATTTTGCCAAGGTCCTCGATGGAAATAGCTTCGACGAGTAGTCGCGCCGTTTCAGGTTTTACACTAACCAGGATTGAAGCTGCAAATAGTACCTGTTTATTGACCATATCAAGGAAATGGCGATAAAACCCAAAGTTGTTTTCACCTGTGAGAACTTCGATCTTTTCTTCTACGAGGGTTAAAAACTGCTTGTAACGTTCATCTTGAATGATGTCCTGTGGTCCACCCGAAACTCCGACCCCGCCTGCTGTCGTTCCTCCGGAAGTGTCCCCATTCGTTTCAGCTCCCTTACCTGCGCTATCGGCCCCTCCTACCGCAGCGCCGCTACCTGAGGTTTTTAAGGCTTCTCCAAGCCCTTGCATGCTGGTTGAAATCGCGCTGAGTCCTTTTTTATGTGATCCCCCAAGTAGAATTCCTAAAAGGACCAGACCCAGTAAGGCCATCAAAGATAGGATTGAAAGTTGGAAGTCTTTGAGTAAGTCGACGATGGTTTTGGACGCTTCTGCAGATTTGCCTTCCGGTGAGGCATTGGCTTTATCATCCTTTTTTTCCTCTGCTTTTTCGTTCCTCTGCAGGAGGCTTTGCTGCTCTTTGAGTTTGTTTTCCAAATTCAGACGCTCTTGGCGAAATTGCTCATTTAGCTCGGCTTCTTTCTTTGAAGCTTCGAATTTCTGCCGTTCGAGCTCAAGCCGTGCACGTTCGTTTTCGATGCGTACGGACTCCGACGGATCTTGTGGTACTGGTGATGCTGGCGTTTGTGGCTGGTTTGTTAGAGGAGTATCGTGTTGGGACGTTTCCTCTAATTTTTTTTCCGGCGTAGGTTGAGGCATGGTAGCGATTGGATCGACCTTAGGTTTTACGAGTTTGGCGGTCGTCGTTTTAAGAATTTTTTTTTGATCGTCGATATTGAGTTTAAGTTTAATTTTTTTCGTCACCAGCGTGACAGTTTCTTCCGATACCGACTCGTCAAAAGCGATTTCGATTTCATAGGAGGCTTGCAGGAGGTCGTCCTCACTGCTTTTACTCAGGAGTCGTTCCAAAACGCCGGGTTCGACTTTTACGGTTGAATAGGGCAGCTGTCCGCCTTTTGGAGCAGTGCCACTGTCTTGATTGGGGGGTAAAGCCGTAACTTTTACAATAGTGACCACATGTTGGGGCTCTATGAGTGGGCCAATCAATTTTTTCACCGTATCTTCGATACGATACTCCAATTCGGCTTTATAACTAGCATCCGAAGCTCCCGCGCGCTGGGGTGTGATGAAGCATGCGAGCAAAGAAAACCAAATCGCCCAAAATTGAGAGGACGTAGCATATGCAAAAACGCTTTTTTTGAGATCGCTAAGCATGCGTTTCATTCCGGCTTTGGTACGCGACAAAGTTGGATCAAGTGAGGAGCAGGGCGACTTCGTTGAATGCATCAGCTTAGATTATATCCCAGGCTTTACAAAATGTATGCGAGTCAGGTCTTCTCGTCATGGAAGGTGTTAAATAGATGGGAGAAAATAGGCAAAACAGCCAAAGAGGCAAATCTAGGGATAGAAGGCTGGGCAAATTCTGATCATTTCCTTTGGCAGACCTTTTTTTATACTTAGATTACCACCCCGTGTATGAGGAGGTCGGAAAAGGGCCATGGCGATTAATCGCTTTCATCTGCACAAACTCATGAATAAAACCGCTCAACCACCGGCGGACGGTCCTGTCTATTATGGTGGGATGTCCAGGTCCCTAGGTCCGATACTCTACCCGTCAAATGGCGAGCGCGAGCGCATCAATCTGCAAGACTTTCGCGAACAACTTGTTTCTTCCAATCACCAGCAAAGACATCTGGGACAAATGCCCATCCAGGGCACACCCAACATTTCAATGTTTCAAGGGCCGAAGGCACCCGTGTCATCGCATAGAAATCTAGGAGCAGCCCCTGTAACTGTGATAGATGTTCACCCCCTGTCACTGCCCCCATTAACGGGGACCAATGATAGCCAGGAAAACCGTGGTTCCTCTCCAGCAACTGAAGTCGCTTCGGCTGGCATGGCTTCCCTTTGTGGTTTGCATCAAGCCAAGTCATTGCGTCTCTTTGATTGGGGGCGTTGGATCAAACTCGAATACCAGCGCATGAGTCCTCGTGGGTGGAAGAATTGGATTCTGGCTATGTTGGGATCCTGGGTACCGCAAGATGATTATACTGCGTGGCAGTTAGACTACTTTGGGTCCGCAGCTTTTTTGCCGCCCTATCCGCAAAAAATTTGCCGAGTCTTCCGGATGAACTGGTTAGGAGCTGGGGACTTGGGATGGAAATGGGAGAAGTATCAATCTCCCTTGCCTAAAGTCCCTCCGCAAAATATCAACGTCGCACAAGGACCCTCAAAAACACCGCAAAACAGCGGAGAATTGCGGAAAAGTCCGGGTGAGCGAGGACAAATACCGGTTGAAACATTGTCGCACAAAGAGGTAGCTGTGAAACAGCTCCCACAGGCATCGACAAAGCCTCGCTCGATGACGCAGACATTACCGCTTGAGCAGGAAACGTTAGTGGTTAAACCCGTGGGACACCTAAGGTGTATCCAGGAAAACCGCCTCATGCGCGATATTGAAAAATTCAGCGTGGCCATGCAGAAACTCAAGCAACATAGTCGTATTCATGATCGAACGGCTGCGGTTGTTGATCAGGTGAGTGATCATCTGCCATTGGGTCAACCGTCGAAGCAAGTCAAAAGTATGGAACGAACAGCCATTCAGTTGGCGCGCCCAGCACCTCAGGTTTCTCAGCAAAGTCCGGCGTTGAAAGCCAGTATGATGGCGGCGGTATCATCAAAACAATACCGATCCACCAGCCATCCTCCGGGGCTATCTCACGCAATGGATCACACGTTGCTCCGCAAAGCATCCGGACTTGACGCAGTTGTCTGTCAACCGCAATCTTCGCTCAAGATCATGGTGCGCGTATTGCTGCCGGTTGGTTCTGGCTGGCAAAATTGGGTGCAGGAATCCTTGTTTAATTTATTCTACCTCGCACGATTGCCGCTGGATGCCTCAATCTACCAAGGAGTTAAGTCCCTTTGGTTTTGGTCATCTTACCAATCCTATGCCCATGGTTTGGTCGCCTTAATGGAAGAGGTGGGGCGTATCCATGGTATACACGTCGCAAAGGTACCACGTATCCTTATGTGGGTACCGCCGCTTTTTGCTATAGCTTTTCAAATGCAATTCAATCGATTTTCTCGCGTCTTTAAACGCAGTGGCAGATCTTTGGCATCTTAAACGGAGCAGCGTTAAGAAACTATTATAGACATCGTCTGACTGCGCAGATCTCCTTCAAATCCTGATCACCTTCTGCTCTAAAATTAGGCAATAGGTGGTCGTTCCCTTTACATTCACCTGCCTATGCCTTCAGCAAACCCGCTGAAATATTTGGGGACTTTTTGATTAAGTCTTTTCTTCCCCCGTGATTCTCGCTATTTATAAGGGTTATCAATCATGTCCTAAAGTAAAGGGGGCTATTGTGACGGTTTCGAGTCACCGTGCGAAAAAGTCTGTTGCAACCGAAGAAGCCCAATATAACGAAGATCATATCCGGTCACTGGATTGGAAGGAACACATCCGCATGCGGCCGGGCATGTACATCGGCAAACTAGGGGATGGCTCCGCACCGGATGACGGGATCTATGTCCTGCTTAAGGAGGTGGTCGATAACTGCATCGACGAGTTTGTTATGGGGGCCGGCAAAAAGATTGAGATCAGCCTGCGGGAGCGGGGGGTTATGGTCCGGGATTATGGTCGCGGTATTCCCCTCGGTAAAGTCATTGAATGTGTGTCCCGCATCAACACCGGTGGCAAATACGATTCCCGCGCCTTTAAAAAATCGGTGGGACTGAACGGGGTTGGCACTAAGGCGGTTAACGCCCTGTCCCAGCGTTTTGTGGTGCGGTCGTTTCGCGACAATCAGGTGAAAGAAGCACAGTTCCTGCGCGGGGAGCTGGTGAAAGACCAGCCTCTGCAAAAAACCTCAGAAGCCAACGGTACCGAAGTGGTGTTTGAACCGGACGATACAATCTTTCGGGATTTCGCTTTTGTGCCGGAATATATCGAGACCATGATCTGGAACTATGCGTTCCTTAATCCCGGGTTGGAGATTGTTTTTAACGGCCAAACCTATCTCTCCAAAAACGGTCTGCTGGATCTGCTGGAGCGCAATACGGGTGGCGAGGAAATCCGTTATCCCATCATCCATCTCAAAGGGGAGGATGTGGAGATCGCCTTCACCCATGGCAATCAATATGGGGAGGAGCACTACACCTTTGTCAACGGCCAGCACACCACCATGGGGGGGACCCATCAGCAAGCCTTCAAAGAAGGTTTGGTGAAAACCCTGCGGGAGTTTTACAAGAAGGATTATGATGCAGCGGACATCCGCTCCGGCCTGATTGCCGCCATCAGTGTCAAGGTGCAGGAACCGGTGTTTGAATCCCAGACCAAAACCAAACTGGGCTCGCTCACCATGTTCCCCGAAGGGCCTACCATCCGCGGTTTTGTGATGGATTTTCTTAAAAAAGAACTGGATAACACCCTGCACCGGCAGCCGGAAGTGGCCATCATCCTGCAACAGCGCATCCTGCAGTCCGAGCGGGAGCGCAAAGAGATGGCTGGCATCAAAAAAATCGCCACCGAGCGGGCCAAAAAAGCCAGTCTGTTCAATAAAAAACTGCGGGACTGCCGGGTGCACCTCACCAGCAATAAAAAGGAAGCGGAGTCATCGATGATTTTCATCACCGAAGGGGACTCCGCCAGCGGTTCGCTGACCAAGGCGCGGGATGTCATGACCCAGGCGGTGTTTAGTCTGCGGGGTAAGCCCCTGAACAGCTTTGGTCTCACCAAAAAGATCGTGTACGAAAACGAGGAGTTTAACCTCGTGCAGCACGCACTCAATATCGAAGATGGCATTGAAAACCTGCGGTATAACAAAATCGTCATTGCGACTGACGCTGACGTGGACGGCATGCATATCCGGCTGCTTCTTATGACCTTTTTCCTGCAGTTTTTTCCGGAGCTGGTGCGCAAGGGACATGTCTATATTCTGCAAACGCCGCTCTTTCGGGTGCGCAACAAGCAGAAAACCATCTACTGCTTTGACGAGCGGGAGAAGGACAGTGCCCTACGGGAGTTAGGTGGGAATCCCGAAATCACCCGTTTCAAAGGTCTTGGTGAAATTTCACCGGAAGAATTCGGGCAGTTCATCGGCAAGGACATCCGCCTGGAGCCGGTGCTTTTATCCCACAAGACTTCGGTGCAGGGCTTGCTCCGTTATTTTATGGGTAAGAACTCGCAGGAACGCCAGGACTTCATCATCGACAATCTAAGAAACGACGAACTTACCTGGGAAGGGGGCGACTCCCATGTCGGATAATCATAACGAAATGGAACCGCAGGCGGAAAGTCCCATGGATCTGCCGGTCAGTACCCCAGCCGCTGGCGGTGGTGGTGGTCGCAGTGGAGCCGAATTTAACCCATCCTTTGCCGGTGGCGGTGACGGCGATGGGCATGATGCCTTCCATGTGGAAGCCATGTACCGCGATTGGTTTTTGGAATATGCCAGTTATGTGATATTGGATCGCGCCGTTCCTGCCATCGAAGACGGTTTGAAGCCGGTGCAGCGACGCATCCTCCACGCTCTGAATGAGCTGGACGATGGTCGCTTTAATAAAGCCGCCAACGTCATCGGCCACACCATGCGTTATCATCCCCACGGGGATGCCGCCATCCAGGACGCCATGGTCAAGTTGGGACAAAAGGAACTGTTGATCGACACCCAGGGTAACTGGGGAAATGTGGCCACCGGCGACTCTGCGGCAGCGCCGCGGTACATTGAAGCCCGATTATCCAAGTTGGCCAAAGCCATTCTGTTTCAGGCGGACCTCACGGAGTGGCTGCCATCCTATGATGGGCGTAACAAGGAACCCAAGGTCCTGCCGGTTAAATTCCCGCTGCTGCTTAACCAGGGGGTGGAAGGCATCGCGGTGGGTTTGGCCACCAAGATTTTGCCCCATAACTTTGTAGAGTTGATCAAGGCTTCTGTTGCGGTTCTCAAGGGCAAGAGCTTTGAATTGTATCCGGATTTCCAGACCGGCGGCATCATCGATGTCAGCGGTTATAAAGACGGGGAGCGGGGCGGTAAGGTTCGCATCCGTTCGGTGATCGAGATCCTGGATTCCAAAACACTCAAGATTTCAGAAATCCCCTATGGTACCACAACCGCATCGGTGATCGACAGCATCCTGGCGGCCAATGACAAGGGTAAGATCAAAGTCAAAAAGGTTGAGGACAATACCGCCCAGAACGTGGAGATCCTGGTGCATCTGGCGCCGGGTGTGTCGCCGGAACTCACTGTGGATGCCCTTTATGCGGTAAGTGACTGTGAGGTATCGATCTCCCCCAATTCCTGCGTGATCCGCGAGGGTAAACCCCATTTCTGTGGCGTGTCCGAGCTGTTGAAAGTTTCCGTGGATCGTACGGTATCCCTGCTGGAACGGGAGCTGCAGATCGAACGGCAGGATCTGGAGAACAAACTCCACCATGCCAGCCTGGAAAAAATCTTTATCGAAAACCGGGTCTACCGCAAGATCGAGGAGTCTGCCACCTGGGATGAGGTGATTGCCGCCATTCACAAGGGCATGAAACCCTATGCTTCCAAGATGTTCCGCCCCATGACGGATGACGATGCCGCCAAACTGACGGAAATCAAAATCAAGCGGATCAGTAAATTTGACGGTGAGCGGGCGGATGAAGCGATTGCCAAACTGGAAGGTCAGCTGGCGCAGGTCAAACATCACCAGGCCAATCTGATCGAGTATGCGATCGAGCACTATCAGGGTCTGTTGAAAGAATATGGCAAGGGACGCGAACGGCGCACCCGCATCGAGTCGTTTGCCACCATCAAGCAGGCGGACGTGGTGATTGCGGATCAGAAACTCTATGTGGATCGCAAGGAAGGATTTGTCGGCACCGGCGTCAAAAACGGTGAATTCGTGGCGGAATGCTCGTCACTGGATGAAGTTCTCACTATTCGCCGCGATGGCACCTTTAGCGTGGTCAAGGTGGCGGATAAGGCTTTTGTGGGGGCGGACATCCTGTATGCGGGTGTTTTCAAACGCAACGACGAGCGGTGCATTTACCACTTGCTCTATAAAGACGGCAAAACTGGCAAGGTGATGGGCAAACGCTTTACCATCATGTCCATCTCCCGCGACAAAGAGTACGATCTGACCAAAGGCCACAAGGGCACTAAGGTTCTGTACCTGTCGGTCAACCCCCATGGTGAGAGCGAAAAAGTGCGTATGGAGTTTGTCTCCCGCACCGGCCTGAAGTTTGATCCGATGGTGGTGGATTTTGGCGAAATGGAAATCAAGGACCGCAAGGTGGCTGGTCAGGTGCTGGCGGAAGAGCCGGTCAAAGCGGTGACCCGCATCGAGAGGGGGCAGTCCACTCTGGCGGCTCAGAAACTGTGGTTTGATAAAGCGGATGGCCGTTTGAATACGGAAGGACGGGGTCGTCTATTGGGTGAGTTCCAGGCCGACGACAAAATTCTGGTCCTGTATCAGACGGGGGCACTGGAAATCAGCGGATGCGAGCCCGGCCACTATTACGGCAGCGAAGTGCTGGCGATGCAGAAATTCAACCCCGGTGCCGTGGTGACCGCCGTTTACGTCGATGGCAACCGTCAGGAAGTGTACGCGAAACGGTTCCCCTTGGAGGGCATCACCGCCGGCAAACGGGAAAGTTTTATCACGGACAACAAGGATTCCAAGCTGTTGCTGGCCACCATGCATAAGGCGCCGATGGTGCGGGTGGAGTTCAAGAAAAAGCGAGGCCAGGCGGAAGCCGTCAAACAGGTGCTGAAACTGGTGGAATTTGCTCCCGTCAAGGGGATCAAAGCGCTGGGACGCAGTATCGGCGACGGTGAGATCAAGAATATTGAATTGATTTAAACTTTGTTTCACCCCGCAATAGGGTGAGCATGAGGTTGGTATGAAAACAGCGATGACGGACGTACCCCGCAACTTTCAAATGCAGCAGGTGCCGGCTATGCCTTTGGCGCGGGAGCTGATGGTGGTGGCCCCTGATTATTTTGACGTGCAGGAAGCCATTAACCCACACATGCTCGATGCCAAGGGTGAGTTGAATCGTATCAACCTCGATGCCGCCAAAAAACAGTGGCAGGAGCTGGGTCGGATATACACCAAACTGGGACTGAAGCAGATGGTGGTGCCGGGGCAGCCGGGATTGGCGGACATGGTTTTTTGCGCCAATCAAAGCCTGCCGTTTGTCACCACCGATGGGCGCAAAAAAGCTCTGTTAAGCCGCATGAAAAGCCCCATCCGTCACCGGGAGGTGGCCTTTATCGGTGAGGCACTGGCCGGCCACGGCTACGAGGTGGACTCCCATCTGGCTCGCAGCAACGACCCGGTGTTGGGATTGGAAGGGATGGGGGACGCCCTTTGGGTCCCGGGCCGTAGACTCTTGCTGGGAGGGTACGGTTTTCGCACCTCTCGTTTAATTTATGATCGTATCGCACCCCTTGTGGACGCAGACATCGTTCTGTTTGAACTTAAAAACCCCAAGTTCTATCATCTGGACACCTGCCTAAGCCTGCTCGATGAGCATTCGGTTCTTGCCTGCCGTGAGGGTTTTACAGCTCAAGGTTGGGATGTGCTGAAACGAATGTTCCCCCGCGTCATCACCGCCCCGCTCGGGGAGGCCGACGCTCCGGGTTTTGCCTGCAATGCCTTCTGTCCTGATCAAAAGCATGTGGTGATCCAGCAGGGTTGTCAGGAGACTGAACGTCATTTGGTTCAGGCGGGATTTGAGGTGATCGCGGTGGATACGTCGGAATTCATCAAATCCGGAGGGTCCGTCTTTTGCATGAAACTCGCCCTGTTTTAGTGCTGATCTTTATCCGGAACGAAGAAAGTCACCCCGAATGAAGTGAAGGATCTGCGATAGTATAAGTCCCTCTGACCTGAGTGTGGTGATAATGGTGATGCGAATTGTAATTTTCCTCATGGGGCTCTGTGTTTTTCCTGGCATATTTTTCGGCCAGGAAGTGACGGAGCCGATGCAATGCCCATCGTCCGAGGAATTAGGGCGGCAGTTGGAAATTCGATCGAATGGACTCCTAGCGGTTAAGGGGAATTTATTAAAACTCCAGCAGGGACAAATTATCAGTGTTTCGCCCGCCACACTGTTTACAGTTGATCTGAATAGCCCAGAAGCCATTCGTACGCGAGCCCAAAACCTGGCGGCTGAAGTGGAGACGAAAGCGCACCGGGATGTAACCTCTCATCCCTTGTACCAATGCGCCGGTGAATCCGCAGCTTTGATGACCATCCTACAAACAATTCTCCAGCTTGAGCAGGAGATCAACCAACTGCGACTTGAATTCCTAAGCCTGCCGGAGGATCGTCGTCGAACCCTCCTGGCGGTCCAAGAGCAGGCTTCCCTCCATAGGGATAACCTGATGGAGTTGGCGGAAGAAAAGGCCGAGGCCAAAAAAACTGCGGTGGCCGCCGATCTTGCCGCTCAGGAAGCAGAAAGTCTTGCCCAGGTGGCGGTTAGCCACGACCTTCGAGAAGTGCAGGGGGAAAAAGCCATTTTGGAGACCTACCGCAAGGGAATTGCGGAACTGAGTATTGTCTGGACGTCTGAACTCCAAGTTATCGCGCAAATGTCCCAGGACAAAGCAGAAACATTGTCCCAAGACGCATCTGTGCTCTCCCATCCTGCGTCATCCCTCAATGACCTGCGAGGATCATATGCGGACGTGGTGCAGCATTGGCGGGACCTGACGGACGAGGTTTTAGGACAGTTTACGGCCCCGACCAAGGTTCGGACGGTGCCCGAACTTCCCAAAATTCGCGAGGAACTCCTGCAAAGATTACATGACCATATGGAGGCACAAGAATACCGGGAAGTTTACGGCTCTGCGCGGCGGGAACAAGAGAAACTGATAGTCCTTCAGGATCGGCTTGAACGGGAATCTGCAGGGGCTAACTACCGACTTTTACTGGTGGCTGGTCGATTACGGGCTCAGTTAATCCGCGAGCTGGCGAATCGCGAGGACCGTACGCCGTTTGCGTTGAACAACGACTACTTTCGTGACCTTTTTCGTGAGATTCGTTTGATCCCCTACCGACCGCTCGTCATCGTGAAAAGCCAACTTAATGAAGGTCGCGAACTCATCTCGTCGGGAATTTCGGGGATTTTAACCTTGGCCCATCGCTTGTTACTTCTTGTGACATTTCTCGTCGCGCCGTTTATCGCGTATGCGGTTTTAATGCGCGGTTCGGCGCGTCTGGACCAGTTGCGGGTATGGCTTATACGCTCAAGGCACAAGTACGAGAGAGGCCCGTTTTGGGCTCTTTGGATCAAACGATTGAATCCCTATTTCCCGTGGCTCATTATGTTTACCGCGACCGGCCTGGCGGCCGCTATCGTGGAAGAAACCGAACTGGAGTCCCTCACAGAGATACTTCCCTATTTTCGCTATTTCTTTTTGTACCGCATCTTTCGCCTGATGGTGGAGAGCTCTGTCATTGCGGTTACGGCCTATCTACCCAAATCTCGCGAGGAATCGGTCCGCATTTCTAAGCGAATGACCCAGACCGCACGATTTCTCGGCCTGTTCCTGCTTTCGGCCGCCTATCTCCTGAACGCCACACAGGTCGTTGCCCGCACCGGCCTTTTCTACAATCTCGTTTTGGAAATCGTCCTTTGGTTTACTCCGGCACTGTTCGCTGTTGCCTCGTACTGGTGGCGTGAAGACCTGGGCCATGCCGCGCGAGACCTGCTGCCTGAAATACTGGGAAAAAAACTTCAGCAGTGGTGCCACTCGGGCATTTTTCTGGGGCTGCTGGCAAGTTTTCCAACTCTGGCGATTGTCCTGACAGCGATGGGAGCAAAATGGCTGGCACGCGAGCTCTCTGAAGTGGAATCTGTTAAGAAAATCTCGGCACAATTTTTTCGCCACAAAATTGAAACTGCGGCCAAGAAACAAGCTGGCGATGGACGACCACCCCCAACTCTAAGTTCAGAATATTTGGCTTATTTTGAATTGGGGGTCCCCGTAGACCACGATCTCTTGATTGCGCCGGAATGCTTGCCACTAGGCAAGGTGAGGGAGTCGATTGAAGCCTGGAAGTCTGACGCCCGGGCTGAGCATACACTGGCCATTCAAGGATTCAAGGGGGCGGGCAAGTCGAGTTTTCTCAAACTCCTGGAAACAACCTTCAACGGAGCTGAAGTCCTATCCTTCAGCATTCCCGATAAAATCACCGACCGGACGGGTATTCTGAACCATTTGAGTCAAGTGCTGGGGACCGACCTTTCAGGGGGCGAAGAGGCCCTCGTCGCCTGGGATGGAGCGATCGGCAAAAAAATCCTTCTCATTGACGACGGACAAAATTTATTTCTTTCCCGACGCGGAGGTTTCGAAGCCTTTCGGACCTTTATATCGCTCCTCAGTGCCGGCACCAGGAATATTTTTTGGTGCGTAACATTCAATAGCTATTCCTGGTCTTATCTCAATGCGGTCACTGGAGGCGCTGAGTATTTCAGCCAAGTCCTTTCTATCGGTCGCTGGACCGATGACGATATCCGTGCATTGATTCTCAAACGCCACCAGAAGTCTAATTTCAAATTGGAATTCGATCCCATTATCTATGCAGCGGAGGGCAAGCGTACGACGGAAAGTTTAAAGTATGTGCATGAGCGATTTTTTGAGCTATTGTGGGAACAATCCAAGGGAAATCCGCGTGCCGCTGTTGTATTGTGGATTTCGTCCTTAAAGACGATATCCGAGCACAGTATTCTCGTCGGATTGCCTGCTCCGTCCCCCGTTCGGCCTCTGGCCGGTCTGACCGACGACGAATTGTTTGTTATCGCTTCCATCGTGAGGCACGAAAACCTAACGGTGGAGGAGGCTCGATCCACCACAAGTCTTGGGGAAAGCACCGTGCGTCACGCCCTGAGGATCGGTATCGAACGGGGGTTTCTGGATCGCTCCAGCGACAACCGCTATCGAATCCGGCCGACATGGCAGGCGGTTTTGACCCAGCAATTGGTGAGCAAGAATTTTGTTTACGAAACGTGAGTAACCCATGGAAACGAGCCAACTGAGCAATCTCGACAAGATTACCGACCTATTTAACGTGGGCAAGCTTTTTTCCATGCTGGTTGGGATTGTCTTTCTCTGGCTGGTGGTCCATACGCTGAATCGCCTTTCCGTACGTCTCGGTCATAAGTTCCCTTCCCGTCGGCTTTTGATCCTGCAAGTGGTGACCGTACTTTCTTTTGTTTTGTATCTAGGTGGTGGTTTTTTTATCCTTTACGGGATCCTGAGCCCGCCCAAGGAACTTTTGATCGCCATCGGTGGTAGCGCAGCCGTGGCCATTGGCTTGTCCCTCAAAGATCTGGTGTCATCGTTGGTGGCCGGTCTGATTCTGTTGTTTGACCGTCCGTTTCAGGTGGGGGATCGGGTCACATTTGGGGACAGTTATGGCGAGATTCAAAGCATAGGTCTCAGGGCGGTTCGGTTGGTGACGCTTGACGATAATCTTGTCACGATTCCCAACGCTCGCTTCATTATTGACGTGGTGGCCTCCGGCAATGCCGGTGCCCTAGACATGATGGTCAGCATCGATTTCCATGTCGCATTGGATGCGGATCTAAACCTGGCGCACGACATTATCTTCGAAACCTTGGTTACCAGCCGTTATGTCTATCTGGGCAAGCCGGTCGCCATTGTTGCGACGGAAAGGATCATGGCCGAACGTCTGGCTGTGGAGCTCAAGGCGCGCGCTTATGTTCTGGATGTGAAGTATGAAAAGTCCTTCCAAACCGATGTCGTTCTGCGAGTGGAGGAGGCCTTCAAACAGGCCCGAATAGGACGTCCCATGCGAGATCCGGTCACGGGGTGAAAAGGGCTTGGACCATTTTCTTTTAAGGACGTTCTTGCCCGGACCGGCGATCAATATGCTACTGAATATCGACCGGCACTACCACGTCAGCCAGGGAATGGCCGTGTGCTACGAACTCGTCGGCATCCACAAACACCACCTCCAGGCCGAGGGAGCGGTAGGTCTGGCGGGCAGTTTCTTCATATTTTTCAAGGAAATCATTATCCGGATAACGGGACTCCCAGCGACCAACCGTGACCTCCTGCAGGATATTGCCATCACTGAGGGATTGAGGTGTCCTAAATCGCGGTAGAATCACCGAGCGATTGATGAAAAGGCCGGCGGTATAGCTGCGGAGAATCGCCTGGCCATCCTTGTCAAACACCGGCAATGCCATGGGCACTCGTCGCACGTAATAGCCGAAGCTTCCCATACGTTCCGCCAGGGTGTGCAAAGCACGGTCGATACTGAGGGCACGGTTATAAAGCTCCGGATCCACGCCGTACTCGGTCAGAGCATCTGAGCGGATGTCGGCAATCAGCACATGGTCGCCGGTGATAAAACGGAGAAACTGGGTCAGATTGCCAGTGTTGTCATGGGGGAGGTTTTCCACAAAATAAACTTTGGTGCAGCCGCCCCACAGCTGAAAGTATTCCGCCACCTGATTGGAAGTGAGGCGGTAGTCATCAGCCTGCAGGCGAACGGCGTTTTGGCTCACCGTGTTCTGGCTGATCAAACAATTCCCGTAAGCGTTATTGGTAAAAGCGTTGCCCAGGTGGTAGACCGGCAGGCTCACGCGTGGAACCCCTAATTTCCTTTCCAAAGCGGCGGAGACGTTGTCTTCGAACGGACGCATCCCGGGATCATTGAAGTCAACCAAACGCAGGGAAGGCCTTTCGTCGCGGTCGTTGACGCGGGCCCGCAGGGGTGCCCAATCGCTGATCCATGGATTGGGTTCGCTGCTTTCAATTTGGTCCTGTTCCGTGATCACCCGGGAAAATTCGACGTCCTGGTATTGCTGGTCAAGTGCATTCAATTGGGCCTGAAATTGGACGTATCCGTCTAATTGTGAGGCATTAGCCGGAGTCATGATAAAAATGCGGCTGATTCCTGCCTTTGTCAGGGCATCCACCAGATCGCTTGTATTGTAATGGGCTAGTAGGTCCCAATTGATGGCAACGGAGCGGGTGGGCTCGTAGGACGGCACGATCGACTGTTTTCCACTGTATATCTGCATGCTGCGCTGGTTGGTGCCCTCATAGTGGCCGGCAAGGTTGCTGATAGACGGGGCCAGCCCTTGTGGACCGCAGGCGCTGACGGCAGACGACGTTATGGCGATGAAAATCCAACGGTACCAGCTCAAAGCCTTATCCTTTCGGCAATGCATGATTTTTTGAAGGCCTCGTTTATATCACTAGGATGGGTAAAAAAAAACAAGTATAAGGGTTCGGGCTCTTGAAAGCATAACATTCTATGATAACAGGGAAAAATGAGATGATGGGGAGCGCGATCGCGCTGGCTTGCGCACTGGCCTGGTCGGTGGCGGTGATTCTGCTGAAAAAAGCAGGTGAAACCGTCGACGCCCTGGCCCTGAATTTAGGCAAAAACGCCCTGAGTCTGTTGCTACTGGGCCCCACTGTTTTTCTGGTGGAGGGTGGGGTGGAAGCCCTTGCCGTCATTTCCCAGGAGGACTGGATCCTGATGATGGTGAGCGGATTCTTTGGTATCGGTATTGCGGATGCCATGGTGTTACGTTCGATGGTTGGTCTCAGTGCCGGTCATATTGCGATTCTGGAAACATTGTTTGCCCCTTTTGTGATTTTCTTCTCCTATTTTATCCTACAGGAGCCCCTCAGCACCTCCCTGGTGGCTGGCGGCATACTCATCACGATTGCGGTTGTGTTAGTGTCCCCCCGTCAGGAGGTGGACAGCAGTGAAACCTATCAGCACCGTTGGCCTTCGGTGCTGCTGATGGCGGCCGGTTTGCTGGTGATGGCTTTCGGTATCGTGCTGGTCAAACCGGCTCTTGGACGTGTGCCCATGATGTGGGTGGTGTTTCTGCGCATGGTGGCGGGAGTGGTAAGCTCCCTGCTGGTATTTGTTTTCGTCAATCATCGCTGGGCCAAAATCAAGGGAATCTGGCAGACCCCGCACCGGGGTACGGTGGCCCTGTCGTTTTTGTTCAGCAGCTATATCGCCCTGATCCTGTGGGTTGCGGGATACAAATATAACGCTGCCGGCTTTGCGGCGGTCTTAAATCAAACTTCCACCATATTCACCGTTTTACTGGGTATCTGGCTGCTCAAGGAACGCGTGACCAGGTCAAAGATCCTGGCCACGGTTCTGGCGTTTGCGGGGGTTGTGGTGATGACAGTTTTTTCACGTTAGCGGCGACAGCCGGTATCCACCGGCACGGAACGCTCCCAAATGCGGACAAACTCCGCATCAAATGCGGCGGTGGTGGCGGCATCGTCTACCAGCAACGCCATTTCACGGGAACGCTTAAATGTTTGCTCATCCAGGTTAAACGATCCCAGAATCATGGCCTTGCCGTCCACCGACAAAAATTTTGCATGACTGGCGTATTGCACATTCCCATCGACCTCTTGTCCAGCTGTTTCAGCAAACCAGCGCACTTCCAGTCCGCACAACATATTTTGTTTGGTCTCATCCAAGAGTTCAGAATCGTCGTTCACCATTTGTTGCCAGCGATCGAGAAATTGTTGGTTGGTGCCGCCAAAACCGGGAACCTGCAGTGGCAAATCATTAAACTTCTTGGACAGTATCACCTTGATGCGGTATTCGGGATTTTGCTTGACCCGCGGTCCCATGAGGCTTTTTAACTCATCACGGATTTGAACGGAGTTCAAATTAGGGGTTATGATGTGCACGTTGTTACGGGCAAAAAACAAGGCGCTCTGATAAAAATCATAACCGGTGGAATCAGCTCCGGCTGCTTTCGGTACCAGCATGATGTGGGTGCACCCGCTGGATGCTCTTGTAGTCCCGGTGTACTCGCCGAGGGGAGATTTGGTGCCATCATTGAAATTATTCCAGGCATCCAGAAAGTCATTCCGTAATCCTTTGGCCACATCACCCCGGGCCACCAAAGCCAACTGGTACCATTCAAGCCCTCCTTGAGCCACAGGATCCGCGTTGGCCTGCAGGTTGGTATCCGTCATGATCACCGTATGCTGGTCGATGACGATGTATTTGGAATGGTTGACGTCGGCAAAATCAATGCCGTTAAAATGTGCGGATACCTCGATGTTTTTCTTATAGTCAAACAATTTGTAGATGCGTTCTTCCGCTGGAATCAAGGTTTCTCCAGCATTGGTATTGGCATTTAATTTGACATACACCCTGATCTGCGGATTACGAGCAATGGCTGCCTCGATACCTTCTTTAATCTGGGCCGCCATCCAGGAGTTCACTTCTATGTCATAAAACGAAAGCAGGATTTCCGACTCGGCTTGGGATAACTCTCGTTTCATGGCTTCCGCAATCGCCGGACCACGAACAATCACCGTCGGTCCAGCGACTTCGTTGGCCACTGTGCGGGAGGCAGGGTAGAGTTTGGAACTTTTTAGTTTACCTGCGGAGTCCCAGATGGATTGCCCCAGTTCGCTGATGCAGCTGGTGTTTTCGATGATCTCAAGATTTGCCGTTGCGGATTTGGGATTCTGTTTGAGGGAAAGGCATGAGGTTATAGCAAACGATAGTCCTAAAATTCCAATGCGGGGTGTAGGCATGTTGGGGTCCTCGGTGATTAAAACTGCTGTGCGATACCATCCAGTTTATGCCAATCCGAGAATTTCTGGCGATGATTTATCAAAAATTTATTGTTTAGGATGGTTTGCCATGGCCCCAAAGACAGAACGAAAGGCTGTGACTGAGTTATGAACAAAATGAAGGATTTTATGCAGGAACGAAATGGTAATATATTGATTTCAATGAATTAAAAACAGGCACACACCTTGCAATAAAAACAGGATGGGCGTTATGTCTTAACAGGAGCGAGGTATGGGTATGGGAGGCATCGGGAAAAAAATCCTGCTTTTGACGATGATTGTGCCGTTCGCCGCCTGCGGCGAGGTCGAGCCAGAAGCTCCCACAGCCCGACGCACGGCACGGGACGTTGTGCAGGGTGAGCAAACGACTCCCGCATCAGGAGCAACCCAAAAACCTTCGCCCAAAAACCAAACCGGAGATAGTTCCAAAACAATTCCTGGCTCGATGGATACCCAGACGGAAACGCCTGTGGGTGATGGCGACTGCCTTGAGGCGGACGCCCTGACCTGTGCAGTGGAGGGGGAGATCATAAAACAAACCAACGCCTTTCGCCTGCAAAACGGGGTGACCAAACCCCTGCAGCGGTTTGGCGGCAAAATGTCGTGGTTGGCCCGCTATTGGTCCAAAGTGCAGGGGGATCGCACGGGGCTGGGGCATGATGGCTGGCGCAGCGGACTATATGCGCAGGTCTATCCCGAAAAATTTAGCGAACCCCTCCCCACCATCCTGGGGGAAAACAGCGTGACGCAGGATGGCCAGGACGATCCCGCCTATATTGCCAGTCTCATGGTGGGATGGTGGGCCCAAAGCCCCGGACACCGCGCCAATATGCTGGGGAATTATAACTACATCGCCGTGGGGG